>NZ_FNCE01000002.1:300000-540936 GCF_900100655.1 Limimonas halophila | reverse complement strand
CGAGGGCGTGGTGAACGCGCGCATCCGCGCCAACACGGACGTCGCCGCCAAGGTCATGCCCAAGGACGACGCCATCGAAGCGGGCGCCGTCGCGCTGTTCGGCGAGAAGTACGGCGAGGAGGTCCGCGTCGTCTCCATGGGCGGGCAGGACCCCGGCGCCAACGCCCCGTGGTCGATGGAGCTGTGCGGCGGCACCCACGTTCAACGCACGGGCGACATCGGATTCTTCAAGATCACGCACGAAGAGGGGTTGGCCGCGGGGGTGCGCCGCATCGAGGCGGTGGCGCACCAGCCGGCCGAGCAGTACGTGCGCGAGCAGGAAAACACCGTGCGCGAGGCGGCGGCGGCGCTGCGCGCGACACCGGACGGCCTCGTGGAGCGGCTCAACCAGCTCCTGGACGAGCGCAAGCGCCTGGAGCGCGATCTGGCGGAAACGCGCAAGAAGCTGGCCACGGCCGGCAGCGGCGGCGGCGTCGAAACGCGCGACGTCGGCGGCGTTCCCTTCGCCAGCCGCGTGGTCGGCGAGGTGCCGCCCAAGGATCTGAAGCCCATGGCCGACGAGATGAAGAAGAAGCTCGGTACGGGTGTCGTCGCCATCGCCGGGTCCTGGGAGGGCAAGGCCTCCCTCGTCGTCGGGGTGACGAGCGACCTGACGAACACCGTGGATGCGGTGCAGCTGGTTCGCGTCGGCTCGCAGGCGCTGGGCGGCAAGGGCGGCGGCGGCCGTCCCGACATGGCCCAGGCCGGCGGCCCCAACCCGGATGCTGGAGAGGACGCGGTTTCCGCCATCGCCAGCGCCCTCTCGGAGGCGGTGGCGGCCTGAGCCGCAGCGCCGAACCTCGCCGCAAAGCCTCACCACAAAGACGGCCCGCGGCGTTACGGCGCCGCGGGCTTTTTCGCGTCCGCGCCGGCTTGGCGGCGATGCGCCCGGTGGACCGGCGTCTCGATCGTCAAGGCGGGAAATCGGACACGGCCGGGTTGTCACAACGTTCGGACAAAACCCTCACACGGCGTGGTGTTAAGCTTTCCGGGCGGCGTGTGCTACGTTTTGTCGCAGGCTATGCCGACTGTGGCCGGGGAGCCGATGGAACAAAGCCAGGGGTTGTTTCTGCAAACCCCCGAGCAACAGACATTCGCCGAGCACGTGGGCCGCTTGCGCGAATTGGCGGCTGAATTGAACGCCGTGGCCCCGCAGCAGGCCGAAGCGTGCCGGACGGCCGCGGATGTGCTGGAAAGTCTGTGCGAAGGGGTTGTGCCGGTTCCGCAGCAACACGACGCCTGACGGACCGGTCCGGCGGTTCGGCTGTGCCGGCGTGGCCCCGCGGCCGTGGCCCATCTGGCCCGCGACCGCGGGGCGCGATGGGACGGCCTCAGGAGCCACTCTCGGCGGGCGCGTTGAGTTCCTGCTGTAGGGTGCGCTCGACGGCGTCGAGGAACTCGCGCGTCGTCAGCCAAGCCTGGTTCTCACCGGCGAGCATGGCGAGATCCTTCGTCATCTCGCCGTTCTCGACGGTGCGGACACAGGCCCGCTCCAGCGCTTCGGCATAGCGGCCGACCTCGGGCGTGCCGTCCATCTCGCCGCGGAACTTCAGCCCGCGCGTCCAGGCGAAGATCGACGCGATCGGGTTCGTCGAGGTTTCCTTGCCTTGCTGGTGCTGGCGGTAGTGCCGCGTCACCGTGCCGTGCGCCGCCTCGGTTTCGACGATGTTGCCGCTGGCCGTCATGAGAACCGAGCTCATCAGCCCCAGCGAGCCGAAGCCCTGGGCCACGGCGTCCGACTGCACGTCGCCGTCGTAGTTCTTGCAGGCCCAGACGAATTCGCCGTGCCAGCGCATCGCGGCGGCGACCATGTCGTCGATCAGGCGGTGCTCGTAGAAGATGCCGGCCTTTTCGAAGCTCTTGCGGAACTCGTTCTCGTAGACCTCTTCGAAGATCTCCCGGAACCGGCCGTCGTAGGTCTGCAGAATGGTGTTCTTGGTGGAGAAGTACACCGGCCAGCCGCGCTGCAGCCCATAGTTCAGACAGGCGCGCGCGAAGTCGCGGATGGACTCGTCCAGGTTGTACATCCCCATGGCGACGCCGGTGTCCGTGAACTCATGCACGGTGTATTCCTGGGGATGGCTCCCGTCGGCGGGCTCGAAGCGCATCTTCAGACGCCCGGGCTGCGAGATCTGGATGTCGCAGGCCTTGTACTGGTCGCCGTGGGCGTGGCGGCCGATGACGAACGGCTTCGTCCAGTTGGTCACGTAGCGCGGGACGTTCTCGCAGATGATGGGCTCACGAAAGACGGTTCCGCCCAGCACGTTGCGGATCGTGCCGTTGGGCGAGCGCCACATCTTCTTCAGGCCGTATTCCTTCACGCGCGCCTCGTCCGGCGTGATCGTGGCGCACTTCACGCCCACGCCATAGCGCCGGATCGCGTGCGCGCAGTCGGCCGTCACGCGGTCGTTCGTGGCGTCGCGGTTCTCGATGCCCAGGTCGTAGTACTGCAGGTTCACATCCAGATAGGGGTGAATGAAGCGATCCTTGATCCAGGACCACATCACCCGGGTCATCTCATCCCCATCGATGTCGACGATGGGGTTGGCGACCTTGATCTTCGCCATCAGCAATCCCCCTGCTGCCGCCGTGTGATGTCTGCCGCCGGCGCGGCGTCGCGCGGTGAGCGCCCGCTGCCGCGGCGTCGAGGTTGGTTTGGCCGTGCTCGCGGCGCGCGGCCACGATAGCAATGCGCCCGGCCGGATAATACCACGGCAAAAAGCCGGGTCAGGCGCGGTCGAGCCCGGTTGCCGCGGTGGCGCGCGGTGTGTGCGTCAAGATGCCCATGGCCTCGTCGACGCTGCCGGCGCGCTGGAACAGGTTCGGTTCGGTCTCGCCAAGAAAGCCGGCCGCGCGCTGGTGCGCGAAGAGCTGCATCAGCGGGTCCCAGAAGCGGCCGTTGTCCAACAGCACCACCGGCTTGGTGTGAAGGCCGAGCTGCTTCCACGTCAGGATCTCGATCGTCTCGTCCAGGGTGCCGATCCCGCCCGGCAAGACGCAAAAGCCGTCGGCGCGTTCGGCCATGAGCCGCTTGCGCTCGTGCATCGAGTCCACGACCACCAGGTCGTCGACGGCCTCGTCCGCCAGCTCGCGGGCACGCAGGTGGTCGGGGATGATCCCGGTCACCGCGCCGCCGGCCGCGCGGGAGGCTTCGGCCAGCGCGCCCATGAGCCCGATGCTGCCGCCCCCGAAGACGACGCGAATGCCGTTCGCGGCGCAAGCCCGGCCGAGGGCACGTGCGGTTTCGAGGTGGTCAGCCGCCAGCCCGGCCTGTGAGCCGCAATACACACAGATACTGCTGCATGACGACGCGTCGCCTTGGGTCATGCCTCGACACCCGTTAACTGATATACCACATCTCGGTTGCTATACTCGTGCGACGTGATGGCGACACCGTCACGACCTGTCCAGAACGGGATGGACCCAGCCGATGCGCCACACCATCCGCCCGTATGTCATCACCGGGATCCTCGGCGCGATTGTCCTTGCGGTCGCAGCCGGTGTGGTTCACCGCCTCGGCTTCTTCGAAAGCCGTGACACGGCCACCGGCTCCACCCCGGCGTCGACGGCCGAGGCCGGCGACCGCGGCTCGGAGAGCACCGGCGCGGATGCTGCGCCGCAAGATGACGCTTCGCAAGAGAAAGACACCGCGGCACAAGACACTGCGGATAGCGACCGTCAGGACGCTCCGGCCGCGGATACCGGGGCGACACGCGAAACGGCCCAGGCCGTGAAACCACAGGCGCCGGCGATCGCGCTCAATGCGGCGGGGCGGGATCGGGACGCCCCGGGGGCCGGCGAGCGTCCCGACGAACCGGCACTCGGCAGCGAAACCGGCGCGCCAGCGGAAGAGCGGGCGGCCACGGCGCCGGCCCGTGACGCTCAGCCCGGCGCAATCTCGGCCGAGCCCGCGAAGCCGGCCAAGCCCACGATTGCGCTGGATGCGAGGGCGCCCGACCGTGACGGCACGATCTCCGCAGGCCGAACCGAAAAGGCCGTGTCGGCCAATGAAAGCACGGCCACAGCCGACGACAAGGCGGCCGTGGCGCCGACGGATGCGGTGGCGCCGGATGGCACCGCCACCACCGCGGACCCTACGGCGGCCGACGCGGGGGGTGATGCCCCGCGGCCCGTCGCGGGCAAGCCGGATCGGCCGACAGCCGGGGCGCGCGGCGATGGTGACACCGCCGACGCGCCGCGGGTTGTGAAGCCGGCCATCGGGCGCACGCAGACCGGCGCCCGCGAGACGCCGGCCGCTGCGGTTGCCCCGCCGGCCATACCGGCGAGGGACGCGCGATCTCGTGACCGGCTGGCTGCCGGGAGCTCACCGGCTGTCAACCCGCCGGATTGGCTGCCGACGCCGACCGGTCCTGCGTCGGCACGCGCAGGTGCGGACACTGCAGCAGTGGCGCCCGAGAAGCCCGAGATCCGGGTTGAAGCCCGACCGCGATCGGCGTCCCGCAGGGATGAGAGCAAGACAGCCGCGACGGCGAACGACGGCGCGGACAAGGACAGTCAGGCGCCCAGCTTCGACATCGTTCGCGTCGATCCCGAGGGCGATGCCGTTGTCGCCGGCCGCGCGCCACCGCACAGCCGCGTTACCTTGATGGACAAGGACGAACCCGTGGCTCGAACGCGCGCCAATAGCAACGGTGAGTTCGTCGCCATCCCCCCGGCCGGTTTGGACGGGGGCAAGCGGCGGCTGACGCTGCGCGCCGAGGCTGAGAGGGGCGACACGCGCGTATCGCCGAACGCCGTCATGGTCGCCGTCCCCGAGGCGCGCGACGATGGCGGCGCGGAGCAGGGCGGTCCGGCGCAGAAGCTCACGGCAATCCAGGTTCCGCGGAAGGGCGAGGGCCGCGTCGAGCTGCTTCAGCAACGCGCCGGGGGTATCGGGGATCAGGGCGGTACACTGCGCCTCGGGACCATCCGCTACACCGTCAGCGGCCACATCGACGTGCGCGGTCGCGCCACACCGGGCGATCTCGTGGTGCTGATCGTGGATGAGCGTACCATGGGCCGGGCGCGAGTCGGCGCTGACGGCCGTTGGCGGATCATTCCCGCTGATACGCTCGAACCCGGCATGCATCGGGTGCGCATCGAGCAGCGCGACAGCAACGGCAGTGTGGTTGCGAGCGTAACCACGCCCTTTTCCAGCCAGCCGCTGGTGGGAGCGCGCGCCGATTCCGATTTTGTCGTGATTCAGCCAGGCAACAATCTGTGGTCGATTGCCGAACGCACCTACGGCGTTGGCAACCGGTACCATGTGATCTATCAGGCCAATGCTGGCCAGATCGAGGACCCGGACCTGATCTATCCAGGCCAAGTTTTCATGCTGCCGCAGCGGGACGGGTAAGCCCGGCGTTACGTCAGCGGCGCCGAGGATCGCTGAAGCGTCGGGCCCAGGAGATCCAGATAGGGCCGCGCGTCCAGCAGCAGTGCAACGATTGTGGAAACCACGTTCGCCGGGGTCCGCGGCCGCGGCGGCTCCATCCACATTTCGAGATGAACCTGGGAGTGGTTGTCGCGCACCATGCGGCCCCGGTTCAGGCGTGCCTGGGCCAGGACCGTGCGGGCAAGCCGGCGGCAGTACACACTCTCAGCGGAATAGGGGATGGCGCCGAGCGTCGCGCGCAGAACCAGTGGCGTTTCGGGTTCCGCGGGCACGTTCGCCACGAAGCTGTAGCCGTGGTAGCTGAAGGTCAGCGTGACGGGGTTCGCGTCGGAGCGATGCTGGAGTAGCCCCTGCGGATCCATGACCAAATCGCCGACCTCGACGGGGCGTTCCGTCTCGGCGATCACGCGCAGGATGGGCGTGTCTTCGGTGTCGGTCTCAGCCACGGTGGTGTCCATCCGCTTCGAATCCCGTTGCGACCCGTTCAGAGCGTGGCGCGCCGGCCATTAACGCCACGTAAAGGGCGCGGTGCCGCCCAGAACGACATACGGATCATGGCGTTCGCATGCCGAAATGAAAAGGGCCCGGCACTGCGGCCGGGCCCAGGTTGCGTCCGGTCTCGGTCGCGTGGCGACGCAGTTACTCGATCTCGCCCGTGACCCAGTAGTCCACGCGCTTCTGGTGGTTCTCGATGTACTTGTCCACGGCCTCCTCATAGGAGGTTTCCTGGGCATCGAACATCGCGGCCTGCAGCTCCTCAAGCGGCAGGTTCATGCGGGCCAGGGTCATCGCGGCGTCGATGTTCTCCTGATAGAAGCCCTCACGCGCGATCGCGTGGATGCGCTCGAAGCTGCCGAGGCTGCCCTTGGGGTCCTTCAGGAAGCGAAGATCCCAGCGGCCGAACTTCCAATGCGGCGTCCACCCGGTGACCACGATCCACTCCTCGTTGTCGACAGCGCGCTTGAGGGCGGCCGTCATACCGGCACCGCTGGAGGTCTGCAGGTTGAAGCCGACATCCTTGAGGCCGTACTCCTCGATGGCCTTCTTGGAAAGCCGGGTCAGACCGGCACCCGGATCGATGCCCGTGATCGTGCCGTCCAGCTTGTCCGCCATCTTCTCGCTCTTGAGATCGGCGATGGAATTCAGCTGGTCCTTCGGGACGTAGTCCGGCACGATCCAGCCGAGCCGCGAATGCCCGTACAGAATGCCCAGGTTCACGACCTTGTTGCCGACGTCGCTCATGTAGTCGGAGTGGGTGCTGGGCAGCCAGGACATCAACATGACGTCGATGTCGCCACTGGCCACACCCTGGTACTGCGGCGCGATACCGGTCTGAACCAGCTCGACTTCCTCGTCCACGCGGTTCTCGAGAATCTGCTTGGCGAGCTTGGTCACGAACTCAGCGTCGGACCACGCGGTCCAGCCGATCTTCACTTTCGCAGCGGCCGGCGACGCCGCCATGGCAAAGGCGGTCACGGCCGCAACGAACGTCTTCTTTCCGGTGTTAAGCATAGAGGGTCCTCCTCGTTCGCATTCTTGGCTTTTTTATCCGCCTCCCTTGTGGAAGCGGCAGGACCGGCGGCCAGCCCGCCGATCCCCCGCGTCGCGACTTCCGCTGCGTTTACGAAGCCGCGCGACCCGTCTCGGTCTCGCCTTCCTCGGCGGCACGCTGCTGACCGCCGCGGGCAAGGCGCATGACCTTGGTGATCAGGCCTTCTCCCTGCCTGACCTTGCCAAAGCTCTCCGTCAACCGGTCAAGCAGAATGGCCACGATGACGACGCCCAGGCCGCCTTCGAAACCGAGGCCGGTGTTCATCCGCTGAATGCCCGTGACGACCGTCTGTCCCAGGCCGCCGGCACCGATCATGGCGGCGATAACCACCATCGACAGGGCCAGCATGATGGTCTGGTTCACGCCCTGCATGATGTTGGGTAGCGCCAAGGGCAGCTGAACCTTGTAGAGCAGCTGACGGTCGGTGCACCCGAACGCCAGGCCGGCTTCGACGTGCTCCGCGCTGACCTGGCGGATGCCCAGATTCGTCAGGCGAACGGCCGGGGGCATGGCGAAGATGACGGTTGCGATCGCGCCCGGCACCTTACCCAGGCCAAAGAAGATGACGGCCGGGATGAGGTACACGAAGGGCGGCATGGTCTGCATGAAGTCCAGAATCGGGCGGATGATGGCTTCGACCGTGTTGCTCTTGGCCATCGCGATGCCCGTCGGGAAGCCGATGAGCAGCGCCACCAAGCTGGAGGCGATGACCAGCGCCATCGTGGACATCGTCTCTGTCCAAAGATTCATGCCCCAGATCAGGACGACCGCGACGGCAACGAAGATGCCGAAGCGCCAGCCGACGCGCCAAAGCGCCAGCAGGAGGATCAGGATCGCGAGGATCACCGGCGGAATGTTCAGGAAGATGTATTCTAGTCCTTCGGCGAAAAACCCGATCACCGCGCGGATGGCGTCCAGCAGCGGCCCGAGGTTCTGCTGGATCAGCTCCACCAGCCATTCAATCGCGCCGCCGACATCGATTTTGATCCACTCTCGAATTCCGAGGTCCATGGCTCAGCCCGTCCTATCCAGTGTCTGCAGCAGCGAAGCCTTCGTGACAGCGCCCAGGTACTTGCCGTTGCCGTCGGCAACCGCCACCGGATGGCTGGACTGGGCGACCTGGTGAAGCACGTCGGAGAGCGCTGCGTCAGCCCCGATCGCGGAAGCGTCCTGAACGAAGGCGTCCTTGATGGTGCCCGACTGCTTGCTCGCCTTGTTCAGGCTGTCGCGGGTGGCCAGGCCCTGGAACGAGCCCTGCTTGTCGATGACCACCGCGGCTTCCTGGCCATTGGTGCGAACTGTCTCCAGGACCGTGCCGGCGGCCTCGTCGGCGTTCTCGCTGACGTAGATGCTGTCGTTGCGGCAGATGTCGCCGGCCGAGAACACCTGGGTGACGTCCACGCCCTTGAAGAAGGCGCTGACGTAGTCGTCGGCGGGCTGGGTGACGATCTCCTCGGGCGTGCCGATCTGGACGATGCGCCCGTCCTCCATCACCGCGATGCGGTCGCCGATGCGCATGGCCTCGTCGAGGTCGTGGGTGATGAAGACGACCGTGCGCCGGCTCTCGTGCTGCAGGCGCAACAACTCGTCCTGCATCTCCGTGCGGATCAACGGGTCGAGGGCGGAGAACGCCTCGTCCATCAGCATCACGGTGGGATCGTTGGTCAGCGCGCGGGCGAGGCCGACACGCTGCTTCATGCCCCCGGACAGCTCCGAGGGATAGCTGTTGGCGTTGGCCTTCAGCCCCACGGCGTCCAGCGCCTTCAGCGCCCTGTCGAAGCGCTCTTCGCGGCCGACACCGGCGACGTCCAGGCCGAACGAGGCGTTTTCGATCACGGTCTGGTGCGGCATCAGCGCGAAGGACTGGAAGACCATCGCCATCTTGTTCCGGCGTATCCGGATGAGGTCGTCCTTGCTCATCTGGGCGATGTCTTCACCGTCGATCTCCACGCTGCCGAAGGTGGGGTCGATCAGACGGTTGAGCATGCGGACGAGGGTGGACTTGCCCGAGCCGGACAACCCCATCACGACGAAAACCTCTCCTTCCTTCACGGAGAAGTTTGCGTCCTGAACACCGACGGTGTTCCCCGTCTCCTTGAAGATTTCGTTTTTCGACTTCCCCTGTTGGACCAGCTCGTACGCTTGGTCCGGGCGAGGGCCGAAAATTTTGTAAAGGCCTCTACAAACGACCTTGTCATTCGTCATCGAGGAACGAGCCCCCTATCCTGTCCTTTTTGTGTCGGCTTCCGAGATTGCGTCTGCTCGCGTAACCTGTCCGGCTGACAGTTTTGAGGACGTAATACGTTGCATCTCTCCGTCGACCGAACGGACAACCGCACTCCCTTTGGGCGCCGGAGCATGGAGTTGTCAAGGCGATCCGCTTAAAACAGTAGCGTACTGGCGCGGGCATGTACACGGCACACTGCCGGCGGCCCACGCCACTCGCGCGAGCTCGCAAGCCCCTTGCGAATCGGCGGTAGAGCTTGGGTCGCGCCAATGGCAGCCGCGCGCCGGCGGCGGCGCCCCGCCGCGCCAGTGAACCACGCGCCGGAAAGTCATTGCCCTGTTTTCGAGAAAAAACGTCTTCAGGCGTTTTTGTGACTCGCAAGCCGGGGGTCTGGCGTGGTACCCTTCGGGTTCAGATCAAAACGGGCGCAACGAGCGGGGAAGTGGGCGGACCGAAAGCGTCACGGGACACGTTCGATGGCTCTCCGGGTGGACCGTCGATGGCCGGACCCCGCTCGGAATCAAACACGCTGGGGGTGTTGTGATGGAAGGCAAGATTTTCGTGGCGGATGCCAACCGCCTGTGGCGTGACGGGATCCGGCGCATCCTCGACGGCAGCAAGTTCGAGTTGGCCGGCGAGGCGGACAACCTGAGCGGCCTCACCAACGCGCTGGCCGAAACCAGCGATCGGCCAGAACTCGTGGTCGTGGACGTGGACGTCCTCAACGGCGACGTCTCCGCCAGCGTCGACGCGGTGCGTCAGCACGCGGGCGACGCGCGTATCGTGGTGCTGGCCGGGCGCGATAAGGCGGCGGAATTGCTCGAGTGCTTCCGTGCCGGCGTGGACGGGTGTCTGCTCAAGGACATCACCAGTCCCGCGTTGCTGGAATGCTTCGACGTGATCCGCCTGGGCGAGCGGGTGTTCCCGCCGGAACTGCTCACGATGGTGATGGACAACCAGCACCCCTTCTCGGCCGCGATCAACGACCGTTCGGGCTATTCGCGCCTGTCCGAGCGCGAGCGCGAGATCCTCGCGTGCCTCGTCAACGGACACTCGAACAAGGCGATCGCCAACAACCTGCGGGTAACCGAGGCCACGGTGAAGGTTCACCTCAAGAGCATCCTGCGCAAGATCAACGTGCAGAACCGCACGCAGGCGGCGATCTGGGCGCTGCACAACGGCATCAACCAGCCGCCGGCGACCGTCACCGGCCAATCGTCGGACCTGCCGCGCCCGTAACAGCGCGACCATCAAACGGCTTCCGGACAAACAAAGGCCCGGCGGGTGAATCCGCCGGGCCCTTTTTCGTCAACCGGCGCGTCGAGCCGGCCGGTTACTGGTTCATCGTCTCGAAGAAGTCGGCGTTGGTCTTGGTGCGGCGCAGCTTGTCCAAGAGGAACTCCATGGCGTCCATGGAGCCCATCGGATGCAGGATGCGGCGCAGCACGATCGTCTTGTTGAGCCGTTCCTCGTCCAGCAGCAGCTCCTCGCGCCGGGTGCCCGAGGGGCCGACGTTGATGGCCGGGTAGGTGCGCTTGTCGGCCAGCTTGCGGTCCAGAACGATCTCGCAGTTGCCGGTGCCCTTGAACTCCTCGAAGATGACTTCGTCCATGCGCGAGCCCGTGTCGACGAGCGCCGTGCCGACGATGGTCATCGAGCCCCCCTCTTCGATGTTGCGGGCGGCGCCGAAGAAGCGCTTGGGCCGCTGCAGGGCGTTGGCGTCCACGCCGCCGGTCAGCACCTTGCCCGACGACGGCACGACGGTGTTGTAGGCGCGGCCCAGACGGGTGATGGAGTCCAGCAGGATGACGACGTCCTTCTTGGCCTCCACCAGCCGGCGCGCCTTTTGCAGCACCATCTCCGTCACCTGGACGTGGCGCTGCGCCGGCTCGTCGAAGGTGGAGGACACCACCTCGCCGTGCACCGAGCGCGCCATGTCGGTGACTTCCTCGGGGCGCTCGTCGATCAGCAGCACGATCAGGTAGCACTCGGGGTGGTTGGTCTCCACCGCGCGCGCGATGTTCTGGAGGATCATCGTCTTACCCGCGCGTGGCGGGGAGACGATGAGCGCGCGCTGCCCCTTGCCGAGCGGCGCCACCAGGTCGATGACCCGGTTGGTCATGTCCTTGTCCCCGGGCACCTCCAGGTTGATCTTGTCCTGGGGGTACAAGGGCGTGAGGTTGTCGAAGTTGATGCGGTGGCGCAGCAGGTCGGGCGTGTCGAAGTTGACGCGGTTGACCTTGAGCAGCGCGAAGTAGCGCTCGCCCTTGTTCGGGGAGCGGATCTCGCCTTCGACGGTGTCGCCCGTGCGCAGGCCGAAGCGTCGGATCTGCGAGGGGCTGACGTAGATGTCGTCGGGCCCCGGCAGGTAGTTGGATTCCGGTGAGCGCAGGAAGCCGAAGCCGTCCTGCATGATTTCCAGCACGCCCGAGCCGTAGATCGAGATATCCTGCTGGGCGAGGCGTTCGAGAATGGCGAACATCATTTCCTGCTTGCGCAGGGTGCTCGCGTTCTCGATGTCCAGCTCCTCGGCATAGGCGAGAAGGTCGGCAGGCGATTTCGCCTTCAGGTCTTGCAGATTCATGTCGCTTGAAACGCTGCGTTCGACGATGGCGGGGAGGGGCGCACGACGGAACCGACCGTCGGCGCGGGGAAAGGCTAACATCTAGGTGGGCTAGCTGCGCCGCAGCGTCAAGTTGTGCCGCCGCGGCCGCGACGTGGCAAGCCCGAGTTTGTCGTGCGCGCTCGCCCGGAAGGGGAAGGGGGCGTGACGGTTGTGGCAAAAGGTGCAGCGCTCAACGGCGTGTGACGCCAACGTCCGCGCCCGTCCCATACCGTCATGCCCGGCCTTGTGCCGGGCATCCACGTATCCGGTGGTTGCGCGCATCCACGTGGCGGAATTGCGGTTTGGTGCTGTGTGCACCGCCTTCAACGCGGTGTGACCGGGGCTGCCCATGCGAGCGCCGGAGGTCGTCCAAATTCGACGCGATTTTTGGAGCCATCCGCCAAGTGTTTGATGCGGTATTCGGCGAAAAGGAAATTCCGTAGAATTTTTTATAACAGTCCCGATAAAATTCCCTCGATGTCGTGTCCGGAAAAAATATTCAAGTATTAACGTGCTGTTAAGGTTTGGATGATGAGTCTGGAGGTGACGACGCAGAGACGCGAAAGCGTCACCACAGCGCGGATCGAACACACATCGGCCACCCAAGGAGGGAACGCCATGTTTACCACGATCAAGAATCTCCTGCGTGACGAGAGCGGCGTCACCGCCATCGAGTATGGTCTGATCGCGGCGCTGGTCGCGGTGGCCGCCGTTGGCGCTATGGAGACGCTGGGCACGGGCATCAGCGACATCTTCGGCACGGTCGAGAGCAACCTGAGCACTGGCAGCAGCAGCGGCGGCTGATGCTGGTTGATCCGGGTCCCGCGGCCGGCACCAGGCCGGTCGCGGGCCGGTAACCCGGCGCGGCCAGTGGGGAGGATGCCGTCATGCCCGTACACCCGCTTGCCATCGGCCTCGCCTGCGCGGTGGCGGCGCTGGTCGGCGTCGCGGCCGTCCACGATGCGACGGCCCGGCGGGTGCCCAACGCGGTGTGCCTCCTGCTGATTGCCATCTACCCGGCGATCTTCGCCACACCGGCCGCGCCCCAGCCGATCTGGGGCGGGCTGGCTGCCGCCCTCGCGGTGTTCGCCGTCGGGGCCGTGGTTTTCGCCGCCGGCTGGCTCGGCGGCGGCGACGTCAAGTTGCTGAGCGTGCTGGCGCTCTGGGCCGGGGCGGCGCACGTCGCCGAGCTTTTGCTCATCACGGCGCTCGCGGGCGGTGTCCTGGCGCTCGCCGTGCTTGTTTACAGCCGCGCCGTGGCCGTCGTTCCGGCCCTGGCGATCGGCAGCCGCGTGCCGAAACAAGCGACGCTGCCCTATGGGGTCGCCATCGCGTGCGGCGGTCTCTGGATCGCGGCGACCCTGATCGGCGCGGCGTAAGCGGCGGCCCGACCCGCCGCCGACACCCGTTCAAGCCGGCGCCCGGATGGCTCCGTGATCCGGTCGCGGAAAGGAGGGTGCCATGCGCATCCGCTTGATCCTCCTTCTGACCATCGCCCTCGGCGCCGCCAGCGGCGCGGCGTATCTCACGCAGTCCTGGCTGAACGCCGAGCGCGCGGCCCGCGCCGAGGTGAAGACCGACCGCGAGCCCGAACAGCCCACCGTCCAGGTGCTGGTCGCGACGAAGGATCTTTCGGCGGGACGAATCCTCAAGGACGACGACCTGCGCTGGCAGGCGTGGCCCGAGGGCGGCCTGTCCGACAGCTACATGCTGAAGAGCGAAAAGGCGGACCCGGAGCTGGAGGGAACCGTCCTGCGCCGTTCGCTGCCGCAGGGCACGCCGGTCACCGACAAGATCGTCGTGCGTCCCGGCGACCGTGGATTCCTCGCCGCCATGCTGGGAGAGGGGATGCGCGCGGTCAGCGTGCCCGTGGACGCCGCCGCCGGCCTGGCCGGGCTGGTCTACCCCGGCGACCACGTTGACGTGATCTTAACGCACGAGATCGATAAAGATCAGGCGAACGCGAAAGCGGACCGGCGGGCGAGCGAGACGGTGCTCAGCGACATCCGCGTGCTCGCGCTGGATCAGCGCACGGCGGATGACGAGGGCAAGCGGACGGTCGCCAAGACGGCCACCCTGGAGGTCACGCCGCGCCAGGCCGAGCGCATCTCGCTCGCCAAGAGCATGGGCACCCTCAAGCTCAGCCTGCGGCCGGTGGTCCGCGACGGCGAGACGCCGGCGGACGATGCGTCGGCGATCGCTGCGAGTCAGATGAGCGGGTTCGTGCACGTGCCGAGCCGGGCGAGCGACGACAAGCACGAGGTGAGCGTGATCCGGGGCGACAAGGCCGCCAAGCGCAGCTTCGAGACGGGATCGTGATGGGCGCGCGCGCACTCCGCCGTGGGCTGGCGGCGCTCCTGGTCGTGCTCGCGGCGCCGGCGGCCGCGCAGGTTGTGGACGGAAGCACGCAAACCGTCGACCTGACGCCGGACGAGGCGAAGGTCGTGCGGCTGGACGCCCCCGTTTCCAGCGTTTTCGTGGCCAACCCGGACATCGCCGATGTCCAGGTCAAATCGCCGCGCCTGGTCTACGTATTCGCCAAGGAGGTCGGGTCGACGACCCTTTTCGCAGTGGGCGACGACGACCGTGTGGCGGCGAGCTACAAGCTCGATGTGGGCCACGACGTTCGGGGCCTGACGCGGGCGCTGCGCGAGATGCACCCGGATCAGCCCATCGACGTGCGCTCCGTGGAAGGCGCGCTCGTGCTGGAGGGCACCGTGGACGCCGCCGCGGCGGCGGAGGACGCGCGCCGCTTGGCCCAGGAATTCGCCGACGAAGAGAACATCATCAATCGGATCGAGGTGAATGCGCCCACCCAGGTGAACCTGCGCGTTCACGTCGCCGAGGTCGAGCGCGACATCACCGAGTCCTACGGCGTGCGCTGGGACAACATCTCCGAGGAGATCTTCGGCGAGGTTTTCCGCTTCATGGGCGGTTCGCTGTCCGGGGCCGCCGGGGCGTTCACCTTCGGCGCGGCCGGCAGCGGGGGCGCCACCGAGGCCTTCCTCGACATCCTCGCCGAGGAGAACCTCGTGCGCGTGCTGGCGGAGCCGAACCTGACGGCGATGTCCGGGGAATCCGCCAGCTTTCTAGCCGGCGGCGAGTTTCCGATCCCGGTCGGTTCGGACACCGAGGACGGCGTCACGGACATCGAGATCGAGTTCAAGGAGTTCGGCGTCCAGCTGAAGTTCATGCCGGTCATTCTCGACGACCGGCGCATCAGCCTGAAGGTCTCGCCGGAGGTCAGCGAGCTGAACTTCGCCGACGGCGTCGAGCTTTCCGGCACCGAGGTGCCGGCCATCGACACCCGCCGCGCCTCCACCACGATCGAGCTGGGCAGCGGGCAGACCTTCGCCATCGCGGGGCTGCTGCAGCAGCAGCGCCAGCAGAACCTGCAAAAGCTGCCGGGCCTGGGCGATGTGCCGGTGCTGGGCGCGCTCTTCCGCTCGCAGAGCTTCCAGCGCGGCCAGACCGAGCTGGCGATCATCGTCACGCCCTACATCGTCGAGCCCTCGCAGGGGCGCGACTTGGCCTCGCCCGCGGACGGCATGATCGCGCCCAACGACATCGAGCGCCTCTTCTTCGGCCGCTTCCACGGCGAGATGACGGCGCGCCAGCAGCGCGCGCACGAGAAGCTCAAGGGGCGGGAGCTGGCCGGCCCCGCCGGCTTCATGCTGGAGTAGTGCCATGACCGGGCTGCGCCGAGCCGCCATCCGCCTGACCATGCTCGCCCTGGCCGGTGTGATGGGGGCCTGCGAGGTGCCCACGCCCGCGCCGAAGACCAGCGCGCCGGGGCACCACGAAATCCAGGTGGAGCGCACGCGCTACAGCCACGCGGTCAGCTTCCCTTCGGGCGCGTCGGAGTTGCCCGGCGAGGCGCGCACGGCGCTGCGGGCCTTTCTGGATCGGACCGGCACGCGCACGAACGACCGCATCGTGGTCACGGCCGCCGGCCGCGCCGGGGCCGATCTCGCGCCGGCCCGGCGCAACGCCGTGCTGCGCTACCTGCGGCGTCTGGGCTACCGGCCCGCGGACCCCCCGGCCGCCGGACACGGCCACCCAATGCCGGATGCCGACGCCCTGGTGCGGGTGACGCGCTATCACGCCCGGCTGCCGCAGTGCCCGGACCGCAGCCGCACCAGCATGAGCGACTTCCACAATCTGCCGACCAGCAACTTCGGCTGTTCCGACACGCACAACCTGGGGCGCATGGTGGCGAACCCGCGCGATCTGCTGCGCGGCCGCACGCTCGGCCCCGCCGACGCCACGCGCCAGAGCAAGGCCATCGCCGACTATCGCACCGGCGAGCTGCCCAAGCTCGAGGACGGGAACGGCGGCGGCGAGCAACAGCAGGAGGGTTTCAGCTTCTCGGGCAATCCCCTGAGCGGTCAGAGCCGTGGAGGGTCCGGGCAATGAGCCTGGCGAAGCTCAAGCCGGTTCCCGAGGAGCCGGGCGACGCCGGCGAAGCCTTCGCCGCCTTCGTCGCCGACGACGCCAGCGCGCAGGCGGCCAACGCCGTGGCGCGTCAACGCGGCTGGGACACGGGCGAGGTGCGCCACGGCGATCTCTCCGCCGCGCTGCGCCAGCTCGGCATCGTGCCGCCCGCGGCCGTGACGGTCGTGGACCTGGACGACGCGACGGCCACGGAGCGCACGCTCAGCGCCGTCCGCGATCTTGCCGCCGCCACCCGGCTCGTGACCCTGGGCACGCACAACGACGTCGAGCTGTATCGCCGCGTCGTGGACGCCGGGGCGGCGGACTATCTGGTCAAGCCGGTGGACGCCGAGACCCTGGCCGACGCGGTGGCGCGCGCCGAACAACAGGTCAGCGGCACGCACGCCCAGGCCCCGGCCCAGCGCGGGCGCTGCATCGCGGTCACGGGCGCGCGCGGGGGCGCCGGCACGACCACGGTGGCGGCGAGCCTGGCGTGGCTGATCGCGGAAACGCACGCCCGCTCCGTCGGCTTGCTCGACCTGGACCTGCAGTTCGGCAACATGGCGCTGTCCTTCGACGTCGAGCCCGGCTCGGGCCTGCGCGAAGCCGTCGAGGACCCCGAGCGCGTGGATGAAATCTTCATCGACCGCACGGCGGTCAGCCTGGGCGACCACCTGGACCTGCTCGCGGCGGAGGAGTCGCTGGACGATGTGCCGGCGCCCGGCGAGCACGCCGTCGCCCGGCTGCTGGCGACCCTGCGCGAGCGCTACAACGTCACCCTGGTGGACCTGCCGCGCGCCCTCGTGGCCGAACAGCCCGACGGCCTGGAGCAGATCAGCGACCTCGTGATCGTCAGCGATCTCTCGCTGGTGGGGCTGCGCGACACCAACCGCCTGCTGCGGTTCTTGAGCCACCAGCCGGGTGTGCCGCAGCTGCACGTGGTCGCCAACCGCGCGGGGCGCGGGTCGAAAGGGCAGGTCGCGGTCACCGAGTTCCAGCGCGAGTTGGAAACCGGCCTGACGCGCACCGTCAGCTTCGAGCCCGAGGTGGCTGCCAAGGCGGAAATGGCCGGCAAGCCGCTGCCCGCCGCCGCGGCCAAGAGCCGGGCTGGGCGCGACCTCCACCGCCTGATGGCGGATCTCACCGCGCCCGCGGCATCCCGGCGGCGCGGGCTGCTGGCCCGGCTGCTCGGCGGCTGAAACGCTTCGCCCCGAAGGGAGGTCGGCAGTGGCCGAGGACATGCCCCCGGACTCCGCGCACGACCACCGCTCGGACGCGAGGGCGGACCGCGCCGCCGGCGACGGCGCACCGGCCGACGACCGCGAGCGCCTGGTCGCGCGCGTCGGCGCCATGCTGCGCGAGCGCGTGCCGGCGGAACAGGCGGCCAAGGCCTCGCGCCGGGCGCTGGCACACGAAACCGGGCGCTGCCTGGACGAAGCGCTGAGCCGCGACGGCGCGCAGGTGACGCTGCTGGAGCAGCGGAACCTCATCACCGAGGTGCTCAACGCCTACATCGCCGAGCTGGAACAGGCCGCCGCGCCCGCGGACGCCCCGGCGGACCCGGCCGAACCGGCCGCCGCGCCAACCGAGCCGGGGCAGGCGTCCGCCCCGGTGGAAATGCCGGCGGAGCCGCGCACCCGCGCCGGCGCGGACGGGCAGGGCAAGCAGCGCAGCCGCGTGGCGAGCGCCAAGGCCTCGGTTCAGCCCGTCGTGATGGAGCGGATCGACGTCGGTGTCGCCGCAACGCTGCCGGCCGAGGAGCTGGAGCAGCAGATCGGCGAGATCGTCAACGAGGTTCTCAGCGAACAGCGCATCCAGCTCAACCTGACAGAGCAGCGCCAACTCGTCCGGCTGCTCGTCAACGACATGCTCGGCCTCGGCCCGCTGGAGCCGCTGCTGGCGGACGAGAGCGTCACCGACATCATGGTGAACGGCGCCAAGCAGGTGTACGTCGAGCGCCAGGGCAAGCTGGAGCTCACCGACGTCGAGTTCCGCGACGATCAGCACGTCATGAACATCGCCACGCGCATCGTCACGCGCGTCGGCCGACGCATCGACGAGTCCAACCCGCTGGTGGACGCGCGGCTGGAGGACGGCAGCCGCGTCAACATCATCGCGCCGCCCCTGGCGATCGACGGCCCCTCGATCTCCATCCGCAAGTTCGCGCAGAAGCGCATCACGCTGGAAGTGATGGCGCGCCAGGGGAACATCTCCCAGGCGCTCGCCCACCTGCTCGGCATCGCCACCCGCTCGCGCCTCAACATCCTCGTCTCCGGCGGCACGGGCTCGGGCAAGACGACGCTGCTCAACGCCATGTCGCGCATGATCGACCACGGCGAGCGCATCGTCACGATCGAGGACGCGGCCGAGCTGCAGCTCCAGCAGCCCCACGTCGTGCGCCTGGAAACGCGCCCGCCCAGCCTGGAGGGCGGCGGCGAGATCACGATGCGCGATCTGGTCAAGAACGCCCTGCGCATGCGCCCCGACCGCATCATCCTGGGCGAGGTGCGCAGCCAGGAAGCCCTCGACATGCTCCAGGCCATGAACACCGGCCACGAGGGCTCGCTGTCCACGGTCCACGCCAACTCCCCGCGCGAGGCCCTGACGCGGCTGGAGAACATGGTGGCGATGTCGGGCGTGCAGCTGCCGCCCGCCGCGGTGCGCCAGCAGATCGCCGACGCCATCCACATGATCGTGCAGATCTCGCGCATGCGCGACGGCCAGCGCCGCGTCATCAAGGTGAGCGAGGTCGTCGGCATGGAGGGCGATGTCGTCACCACGCAGGATCTCTTCACCTACGAGGTCGACGGCGAGGGCACCGACGGCCGCCTGCGCGGGCGCTTCGAAAGCAGCGGCCTGCGCCCCGCCTTCACGCCGCGCGCCGAGTACCACCGCCTCGGCCAGGCGCTGCTGGAGACGATGGGATGCCGCTGACGCCCACGCCCGCGATGGTCGCGGCGGCGGTGTTCCTGTGCACCCTGCTGTTCGTCCTGGCGGCGGGCGGTGCGGTCTTCGCGGTGAACGCGGCGCGCTTCAAGCGCCGGCGGCTGGCGCGCGCGGCCGGCGGATCGGCGGCGGCCGCGGCGGCGAGCGGCGCGGATCGGGCCGCCCAGAGCGTGCGCCGGGCCGTGCCGGGCCGTTTCCAAAAGCTGGAACTCGCGCTGCACAAGGCCGTGCCGGGCAGCAAGGGCATCCAGGCGCTGCTGGCGCGCACGGGCGCGTCCGTGCCGCTGTCGGCGTATCTGCTGGGATGCCTGCTGGTGGCGGCGGTGGTGGCGCTCGCCGCGCGCGTCGCGGTCGGCCTGCCCTGGGGCGTCGCGGGTCCCGTCGGGATGCTGGCGGGCTACGCGCTGCCGCGCGCGCTGACGGGCTACCTGGCCGCCCGGCGCGTGAACGCCTTCATCGCCGAACTGCCGGACGCGCTCGACGTCGTGGTGCGCGGGCTCAAGGCCGGGCTGCCCATCAGCGAGATGATCGGCAACGTCGCCGACGACTTCGAGGGGCCCGTGGGCAGGGAGTTCCAGCATGTCGCCGACACGATGCGCCTGGGCAACACCCTGGAAGAAGCGCTGTGGGACGTGGCCTCGCGCATCGGCGTCTCCGAGTTCTCCTTCCTGGCCGTGAGCATCGGCCTGCAACGCGAGACGGGCGGCAACCTCACGGAGACGCTGCAGAACCTGTCCGACCTGCTACGCCGGCGCCAGCAGATGCGGCTGAAGATCAAGGCGCTGTCGTCGGAGGCGCGGGCCAGCGCCTACATCATCGGCAGCCTGCCTTTCATCATCGGGGCCATGATCTACCTCGTGAACCCGGACTACATCGCCACGCTCTTCACCGATCCCACGGGCCACTACATGCTCGCCGGCGCGGCGGTGAGCGAGGCCGTGGGCGTGGCGGTCCTCATCAAGCTGATGAACTTCGAGATATGACCGACACCCTTGCGGCCATCGGCGGACCGGTCGTGCTGATCTCGCTCGCGGCGGGGGTCAGCGTCTTCGCCGTGGTGCTGGCGACGAGCCTGCTGGCGGCGGGCCGGCGCGAGCGCTTCAACCGCCTGCGCGCGGCGGCGCTGCGTGACGGCGGCGACGCCGGGGTGGGCCACCGCCAGGGCCCGCAGCGCGACGAGCTGGTGGCCGTCATCCGCCCGCTGGTGGACCGCTTCAACGTCGTGAAGGACCGCCAGGTGCGCGCCTTGCGCCACAAGCTGGCCCAGGCCGGCTGGCGCTCGCGCGATGCCCTAACGGTCTACATGTTCGCCAAGCTGGCGCTGCCGGCCGCCTGCATCGCCGTCGCCGCGCTGGGGCTGGTCGTGGTTGCACCCAAGGACACCGGGCTGATGATCCAGATCGGCGTCGTGCTGGCGGCGGGGCTGGCCGGGAGCTATGCGCCCGAGGCCGTCATCCAGCGCCGCGTGGAATCGCGCATGCGGAACATCCGCACGGCGCTGCCGGATGCGCTCGACCTCATGGTCATCTGCGCCGAGGCCGGCCTCAGCCTGGACGCGGCGATTTCGCGCGTGCAGAAGGAGATGGGCGAGGCCAGCCCGGACCTGGCCGACGAGTTGCGCGTGACGGCGCTGGAGTTGCGCTTCCTGCCCGACCGGCGCCAGGCGTTCGAGAACCTCTCGCGCCGCGTCGACCTGCGGCCCGTGCGGGCGCTGGTGAACACCCTCTTCCAGACGGAGAAGTTCGGCACCCCGCTGGCTCAGGCGCTGCGGGTGCTCGCCAGCGAGCAGCGCAACGAGCGCATGCTCAAGGCCGAGGAAAAGGCGGCCCGCCTGCCCACGATCATGACGGTGCCGCTCATCGTCTTCATCCTGCCGGCGCTCTTCGTCGTCATTCTGGGCAGCGCCGCCATCGACCTCATCGAGGTGTTCGGGTCGATGTAAGGGTTAGGACGCGCGTTCGAGCAGGGCCATCGACGCCGGCTCGCCGCGCACCCGAACGGTGAACTGCCGCGAGATGGCGAGCCCCGCCGCCTCGGCGGCCTCGCTCAGGATCTCGCCGTCACCCGCCAGGATGACGCCGCGCCAGCCCTTGGCGGCGGCCGTGCGCGCGATTTCCGCCAGCACGCCGCGGTAGAGCGCCGGAGTGCCGTCGGCGTCGCCGAACTGCTTGCCGAAGGGCAGGTTGGCGAGCGTCAGCGTCACCGCGCCGTCGGGAAGGTCGAGCTCGCGCGCGTCGCCCGGTTCCACGCTGGTGTTGGCGAGGTGGGCGAGGTTGCGGCGGGCCGTCTTCACCGCGCGGCGGTCGGTGTCCATGCCGTACAGCTCGGCTTCGGGCGCGTAGGCGCCAGCTTCCGCCAGCAGCGTGCCGCTGCCGCAGACGGGGTCGAGGATGACGTCGCGGTCCTTGGGCTTGCCCTGAAACGCCAGGGCCGCGGCGATCGTGGGTGGCAGGCTGCCCTCGCGCTCGGCCCGGCGCTTGTCGCGGCCACGGACCGCCGCGGCCTCGCGCTCGCGCACGCAGATGTAGTAGGCGGCCTCGACGCAGAAGACGAAGACCGTCGCGCCGGCGCTCTCGTCGATGCGCAGACCGCGCCGGCCCAGCTCCTTGCTCAGCCAGCGCCCCATGTCGAAACGGTTGAACTGCTTGCCGTCCACGCTGACCGCGATGCGCCAGCGCTTGCCGCGCCGCTTCAGCCCCTGCGCCAGCTGGTCGAGCTGGTGCGCCGACACCTTGTAGCGCCCGAACGCCAGGACGCGGTGGACCTCCTCCGCCACGCGCAGCTCGTCCGCGCGCGGAAAGCGCGGCGGCTTGGGCAAGAAGAGGAGGTCGTGGTTGCGTTGCCACAGGAAATCCACGCGCGCCTTGGGCGGCAGGACGCCGGTGTAGCGGCCCTCCGCGCGCAGCACGCGCGCCAGCCCCGGCGCGCAGCGCAGCAGCAGCGCGTCGGGCGACTGGGCGGGGGCTTCCCCTTTCGACGAGCGGGATCGGGTGCGCGGACGAGTCATGGTCGCTGGCGGGTGGCAGATTCATGTGAACGTGGCAAGATCGGCCGTGCGAATGGCCACTCAAAACTTGGCTGAGCGAGGAACCGGATGCGGCTGGAAGCCGACGCGCTGCGCTGGCACTGCGATCCCGAGGCGCTCGGGTTCGCGACCACGGACGAGCTGACGGACCTGGATTACGCGCTCGGGCAAGAACGCGCCGTCGAGGCCTTGACCTTCGGCCTCGGCATGGGGCGCGACGGCTACAACATCTACGCGCTCGGCGCATCGGGGGTGCACAAGCACGAGCTCGTCCAGCATCACCTGGAGGCGGACGCGCACAATCGTGAGCTTCCCTCCGACTTCTGCTACGTCAACAACTTCGAGGAACCGCACCGGCCCAACATCCTCAAGTTGCCGGCCGGGCGCGGGGCCGACTTCAAGAACGACCTGGACACCTTCGTCGACGACCTGCGCGATTCCCTGCGCGCGGCCTTCGAGAGCGACGAATACCGCACGCGCCGGCAGATGATCGAGCGCGAGTTCCGCGAGGAACAGGAAAAAGCGGTCAACGAAATCGAGCGCGAGGCGCGCGAAAACGGCATCACCCTCCAGCGCACGCCCGCCGGCTTCGGCTTCGCCCCGCTGACCGAGGACGGCGAGGTGATGTCGCCGGACAGCTTCCACCAGCTCGATGCCGACAAGCAGCAGGAGATCCAGCAGGAGATCGAGCGGCTGCAGCACCGCCTGCAGGAAGCCCTGCAGCAGATGCCCAAGTGGCTGAAGCAAACGCGCGAGAAGATCCGGCAGCTGAATGCGGACACCGCGTCCCAGGCGGTCGGGCATCTCGTGGAGGCGCTGAAGCGGCGCTACGATCCCTTGCGGGCCGTGCAGGACCACCTGGACCGCATCCAGGCCGACATCGTGGACAACGTGGACGCCCTGCTGGCGCGCGGCGATCAGGGGGAGATGCAGGCCGCGCAGGGCGAGCAGACGGAAGCGCTGCTGCGCCGCTACCGCGCCAACCTGATCGTGGACAACCGCGGGCGCGAGGCGGCGCCCGTGGTCTACGAGGACGAGCCGAGCTACGACCGCCTGATCGGCCGCATCGAGCACCGCGCCGAGATGGGCGCGCTGACCACCGACTTCCACCTGATCCGCGAGGGCGCGCTGCACCGCGCCAACGGCGGCTACCTCGTCCTCGACGCGCGCAAGGTGCTGTCGAAGCCGCTCGCCTGGGAGGCCCTCAAGCGCACGCTGCGCGCGGGCGAAGTCCGCATCGAGTCCCTGTATCAGGCGCTCGGGCTGATCTCGACGGTGTCGCTGGAGCCGGAACCCGTGCCGCTGTCGCTGAAAGTCGTGCTCATCGGCGAGCGGCTGCTGTACTATCTGCTCAGCGAGCTGGACCCGGAATTCAACGAACTGTTCAAGGTCGCCGCCGACTTCGAGGAGCGAACCGACCGGTCCGACGGCACGCGCGACCTCTACGCCCGCGCCGTGGCCACGTTGGCGCGCCGCAACGAGCTGGCGCCCTTCTCGGCCGCCGGGGTTGCGCGGGTGCTGGAGCACGCCGCTCGGCTGGCGGCCGATCAGGACAAGCTGTCCATCGAGATGGAAACCATCGCGGACACCCTGCGGGAGGCCGACTTCCACGCCCGCCGCAACGGCAACAATCCGGTCGAGGCGGCCGACGTCGACGCCGCCATCCGCGCGCGCGAGCGCCGCATGGGCCGCGTGCGCGAGCGCATGCACGAGGAAATCCTGCGCGGCACCGTCCTCATCGACAGCGACGGCACGCGCGGCGGTCAGATCAACGCGCTGACGGTGATGAGCCTGGGCGGGGTCAGCTTCGGGCGGCCCACCCGCGTCACGGCGCGCGCCGGGATCGGGCGCGGCAACGTCGTCGACATCGAGCGTGAGGTGGCGCTGGGCGGCCCCATCCACTCCAAGGGCGTGCTCATCCTGCACGGGTATCTGGCGGCCCGCTACGCGCGCGAGCGCCCGCTGTCGCTGAGCGCCAGCCTCGTGTTCGAGCAGTCCTACGGCGGGGTCGAGGGCGACAGCGCCTCGCTCGCCGAGCTGCTGACGCTGCTCTCGACCATCGCGGACGTGCCGTTGCGCCAGGATCTCGCGGTGACGGGCTCGGTGAACCAGCACGGGCAGGTGCAGCCCATCGGCGGCGTCAACGAGAAGATCGAGGGCTTCTTCGAGGTCTGCAAGGACCGCGGGCTGACCGGTGAGCAGGGCGTCGTCATCCCCGACGCCAACCGCAAGCACCTCACCCTGCGCCAGGAGGTCGTCGACGCCGTGCGCGCGGACAGCTTCGCCGTGCACGCCGTTAAGACCGTGGACGAGGCGATCGAGCTCTTCACCGGCATGCCCGCCGGCACGGAGGACGCGGATGGCCGCTTCCCGGCCGACACGTTCAACGGCGCCGTCCAGGCCAGTCTGGACGCGCTGGCGGAGAAGCGTCGCCAGTTCGGCCTGCCCTCCGAGGCGCGGCGGAACAGCACGGGAGAAGCGTGATGGCCGGGCGCATCGTGGTTGCCGTGGACAGCCCGGAGCCGGGCGCGCGCATGCTGGAAGCCGCCGCCCGCTTGGCCGTCCGGCGGCGGGCGGAGTTGATGGGGCTCTATGTCGAGGAACGCGCCTTCCTGGATCTGGCGGGCTTCCCGTTCAGCAAGACGCTGCGCCCCGGCGGCGGCTGGGAGGCCGTGGACCCGGCGACGATGCAGCGGGCCTTCGAGACGCGCGCGGCCGAGCTGGAGCGCGAGCTGGCCCGACTCGCCGAGCGCTGGCGGCTGCGCTGGCGCTTCCAGGCGGACCGGGGCGTGCCCGCCGAATGCCTGCTGGCGAGCGCCCAGGAGGCCGACATGCTGGTGCTCGCGCGCAGCCGCAGCCGACAGGCCCCGCGCGCGGGCAGCACGGCGCGGCAGGCGCTGGCGCGCAGCCGCATTCCGGTGATGATCCTTGACCCGGCGCTGAGCGAGCCCGAGCGCGTCACGGCCGTTTTCGAGGGCGACGAGCGCGTGTTGGCGGCGGCGGACGATCTGGCACGCGCCTACGAGCGGCCGCTGGAGGTGCTCGCGGTGCCGGCGGCGCCGGACGACACGACGCGGGCGGAGGCCGCGGCCGCGTGGCTGCACGCTCGCGGCTGGCCTGAGCGCGTCACGCGCTGTGAGACCGGCCGCGATCTGGGGGCGACCCTGGCCGAGCGCGCCGGCGGGGTCACGGTCGTCGGCGCCAGCGATGACGGCGAACTTGCCACGCTGGTGGACGCCGCCCGCGGGCCCGTGCTCGTGGTGCGGTGACTCGGCGTGGTTCGGTGACTCCGTCGGGTGTTCGCGTTTTGTAAGCGTTGCGGCTTGTCCAGCCGCCCATTCGGCCTCATCTCTCCGGACGCTCCCGAACGTACGCTCGATATGTTAGGGTTTTGACTCACGAGATCACACGAAATTTCAGGCATTGGGGAGGCCAGACCGTGACGCCGGATCACTGGCAAATGGCCGGTCGCGAGCCCACGGTGCGCGACGTGCTCGCCGACCCGATCGTGCGCATGCTCGCCCGCAGCGACGGGCTGAGCGAGCGTGAGATCACCGCCGCCATCCGCGCCGCCCGCAACACCCAGGAAGCTCCCGAACCGGCGCTGGCGTGAGTCAGCCGTCGGCCTCGAGGGCGCGCGCGATCGCGCAGTACGACTCCACCGACAAATCCTCTGCCCGCGCGGTCAGGGGAACGCCCGCGCGGGCGGCCAAATCGGCGGGCTCGCCCAGGCTTTTCAGACTCTGTCGCAGCATTTTGCGGCGCTGGCCGAAGGCCGCCCCCGTCACGCGCTGGAGCGTGGCGCTGTTCGCGGGGGCCAGCGGCGCCGGGCGCGGGGTGAGCTGCACCACGCCGGACCACACCTTCGGCGGCGGCGTGAAGGCCTGCGGCGGCACCTTGAACAGCACCCGCGCCGCGCACAGCCACTGCGTCAGGATCGAAAGCCGACCGTAGGCCTTGGTGCCGGGTGCGGCCACCAGGCGGTCCGCAACCTCCTTCTGGAACATCAGCGTGAAGCCCGCGGCGGCGTCCGGATCGGCGGCCAGCTCGTCCAGCCAGCCGATCAGCAATTCCGTGGCGACATTGTAGGGCAGGTTCGCCACGACCGTGCGCGGCGGCGGCCCCAGATCGGCCAGCCGAAGGTGCTGGGCGTCGGCCTTGTGCGCGGTTAGCCGGCCCGGATAGGCCTCGCCGAGTTCCGCCAGCGCGGCGAGGCAACGCGGATCGCGCTCCACGGCGACGACGTGGCGCGCCCCGGCGGCCAGCAGCGAGCGGGTGAGGCCCCCCGGGCCCGGCCCGATTTCGATGGTCGTGCCGTGCGTGAGGTCGCCAGCCGCACGCGCGATCCGGTCGGTGAGGTTCGCGTCGAGCAGGAAATGCTGGCCCAGCGAGCGCCGCGCGTTCAGGCCGTGGCGCCGGATGGTTTCGCGCAGCGGTTCAAGCTCGGGCATCTCGGAGCAGCTTACGACACATGCTGATCGGCCGCGGCTCGGTTCGCCGCCATCGTGCGCGCGGTGCGCAGAGCTTCCAGCAGGCTCGTGGGGTCCGCCGTGCCGGTGCCGGCGATGGCGAAGGCCGTGCCGTGGTCGGGCGAGGTGCGCACGAACGGCAGCGCCAGGGTGACGTTGACCCCGCGCGCGAAATCCAGGGTTTTCAGCGGGATGAGCGCCTGGTCGTGGTACATGCACACGGCCGCGTCGTAGCCCTCGCGGGCGGCCGCGTGGAACAGCGTGTCGGCCGAGAGCGGGCCGCGCACGTCCAGCCCTTCGGCCCGCAGGGTGTCCAGCGCGGGGCCGATCAGCTCGATCTCCTCGCGCCCCATCGTGCCGTCCTCGCCCGCGTGAGGGTTGAGCCCCGCCACGGCGATGCGCGGCCGCGCCACGCCGAAATCCCGGGCGAGGGCGCGCGCGGTCGTGCGCACGGCGTGCTGGATGGCCTCGGGCGTGAGCGCGCCCGGCACGTCCTTGAGCGCGATGTGGACGGTCACGGGCACCACGCGCAGCTCAGGCGCGGCCAGCATCATCACCGGTTCGGGCGGTGTGCCGCCCGCCGCGGCCAAGTGGGCGAGGTATTCCGTGTGGCCGGGGTGCGCGAAGCCGCCCGCGCGCAGCACCGTCTTGGCGATGGGGTTGGTGACGACGGCGCCCGCCTGGCCGGCCTGGACGAAATGCACCGCGCGGTCGATGGCCTCCACGACGGCGTGGCCGTTCGCCGGGTCCGGCTGGCCCGGCGTCACCGGCCGCGGAAAGCCGTGCGGCAGCACGGGCAGGGCGGTGGCGAACACCGCGCCCGCGTCGGCCGGCGACTCGACGCGGGCGACGGGCACGGTCCAGCCCAGATCCGACGCCAGCCGGGCCAGCCGCTGCGGATCGTCCAGCACGGCGAAGGGCGGGACGTCGGCGCCGCGTCGGGCCAGCCACGCCGCGAGCGTCAGCTCCCCGCCGATGCCGGCCGGGTCGCCGGGCGTGAGGATCAGGGGCGCGGGGCGGCCGGTCATGGGCTCACCCGCTTACATCCGGATGTCGATGTTCGCCTGCTCCCGCAGGTCGCGCATGTAGCGCTGCGCCATCATGTTCACGCGCTCGCGCAGCAGGTTGCGGCGGATGCGCTGGCGGTTCACGCCCTCGGTCTCGCGGCCGCAGACCGCGAGCAGCGCCACGCCGTTGCTCAGCTGCAGCGGTTCGGAGACGCCGCCGACCGCCACCGATCCGACGGCGGCCTGAATCTTGTCCGGCAAGTCCGCCATCTTGAGCGTGCCCAGGTCCACGGCGCTGACCCCGGCGTGGCTCTCCGCCAGCCCGCTGAGACTGTCACAGCCGTCCACATCTCCGCGAAGCTTGCCGGCCGCCTGCCGGGCGGCGTCCACGCTGCGGCCGTCGGTAGCGAAGCGCAGCTGCTTGAGCTGCAGGCGCGTGGTGCCGGCGCTGATCCGGCGCGTGTCCTGAAGACGCAGGACGTAGGTGCCGGCGTAGGTTTCGACCGGCCCGGCGATCTCGCCCGGCGACATCGTCTTGAGCCGCTCGCGCGCCTTCTCCGGCAGGGCCGAGGGCGTGATCCACCCCAGCTCGCCGCCGTTCGCGGCGGACGGCGCCTCGGAGAACTGCCGCGCCACGGCCGGGAAGTTGGCGCCGTTGCGCAACTCGCGCACGAGCCGCCGCGCGGTGGCGCGGGGATTGCGGTCGGTGCCGCTGTCGTCCGAGGTCAGCACGATCGTCTGCACCTGATACTGGCGCTGCCCGTGCTGCGCCTTCAGACGCGCCACCTCACTCTCCACCTCGTCCTCGCCGACGTCCACGCGCTGGCGGATGCGCTCACGGATGATGTTCTGCCAAGCCCGACTGGCGCGCACCTGCTCCCGGTAGATGCGCGGCGAGATGCCGTTGCGCTTCAGCATGGTGTTGAAGCGCTCAACCGACATGTTGTTGCGCTGCGCGACTTGGCGCATCTGCTTCTTCACCGTCTCGTCGGCGACGCCGATGCCAAGGCGCTGAGCTTCCTGGATGCGCAGCCTCTCGTTCACCATCGTGCGCAGCACCTGCTGCATCAGGCGCTGGCGCTGCTCGCGCGTGTCGCTGGGCAGGTCCGAGGACAGCATGACCAGCCGCACCCGCATGCGCAGGTCGGTGACGGTGATGACCTCGTCGTTCACCAGGGCGGCGGCGCGCATTTCCTGCTGCGCGGCGGCGGTGCTCGGCACGCTGGCGATGGTCAGAAGCGCGAACGCGCAGGCGAAAAGCAGGTGGCGAAGCATCGGCGGTCTCCGTCGCCGGCCCGGCCCGCGAGGGGCGGGCGGTTGCGAACGCAGCACTTTACGAAGGTGGAGCATGCGCGACAACGCGGGAGCGTGCGGTTCCGAGCACATCGCGGGTGGTTCGCGCGGTCACGGCGAGCTGCCCACCGCGCCAAGGTGCTCGAACACGAAGCGGAACTTCACCGAGGTCTCCGGGTCGATGCCGCGGTCCCGGAAGTCTTCGCGCTCGACGAAGAAATCGAAGCGGAAGCAGTCGCAGTGGTAGCTGACGCCGGCTTCCGTGGACAAGGCCGTGCCCGATTCCAGGTCCTGGCGGTGCAGGGCGCGCACCGACCAGTCACGGGCGATGCGGCTGGAGACGTCGACGAAAAGCTCCTCGCGGTCGCCGAAGCTGGAGGTGCCGGCCGTGGTCTCGCTTTCCAGCAGGGTGTAGGCGAGGTCGACGTTGAACGCGGGCGCCCCGGCGCTCAGCCCCACCTCGCTGCGCCGCATGTTCAGGGAATCGTCGTCCAGACGGTAGCGGTACGACAGATCGATTCCGGGGTGCGGGCGCAGGTTGGTGCGGCCCACGATGTCCGACAGATCGCCGTCGGCGCCGCCCACGGACTCCGGCGTGTCCGAATCGCCATTCAGGCGGTAGCTCTGC
The DNA here is from genome assembly GCF_900100655.1 of Limimonas halophila. Classification (NCBI taxonomy): domain Bacteria; kingdom Pseudomonadati; phylum Pseudomonadota; class Alphaproteobacteria; order Rhodospirillales; family Rhodovibrionaceae; genus Limimonas; species Limimonas halophila. The sequence continues at coordinate 511,316 of NZ_FNCE01000002.1, read as the reverse complement.
CCGATCACCGTGGAGAACAAGCTGCCGCCGCCGTCACGGTAGAGCGTGTAGTCCAGCCCGTAGTCGATGCGCTGGCCGGTGCTGACGCGGTCGCGCCCGGGAAAGCGGTTGAGCTGGAAAAGGTTCGTGGTGTCGAAGGTGAAGTCGCGGCTGTCCTCGTTGGGGATGGCGCCGTCGTTGGCGGCATTGGGGCCGACCACCACCTGGGCCCGCGGCGTCAGCACCTCGCGGCCCAGGAAGCTGGTGCGCGTGAAGGGCAGGCGGTAGCTGGCGGCGGCCTGCGGATAGAGACGGCCGGCAACGTCGCCGCCTTGAGCGAGCGCCGGACCCGGGTTCACGTCGGGGTTGCCGGGCGCGACGCCGTCGGTCTGGTAGGCGTCGGCGTAGAGCGCGGTGGTGATCTCTGCCGTGCCCCCGAGCGCGTCCGTGAAGGCGCGTTGCCAGCCGACCGTGCTCGACAGTCGGCGGCTGTCGCGCCCGTCGAGCCGGGAGATGGCGACGGCGCTGGCGTCCAGAAAGCTGCGGCCCCCGAGCACGCTGTCGCGGTCGAGGGTGGAGAAGCGAAGCTCCGGCCCGACGATGGGCAGCTCTTCGTCGTCGTCGCGCTGGCGCGTGCCTTGAAAGCCGATGGCGCGGGCGGAAAAGTAGCTCGCGCCCTCGAATCGCTCCAGAAAGGCTTCGCTTTCCAGAAAGCGGTCGCTGCCGAAATCGTAGACGCGCAGGAAGGTGTCGTCGCTGGCCACGCGTGCGTCGAAGCCCCAGCGCCATTCGCGGTTGATGTGGAATTGCCCCTCGGTGTCCAGGTGGCCGCGGAAGATGTCGTCCTCCTGGCCGGACCCGGTGTCGCGATCGGCGACGGTGGCGCTGCCGGCGATGGAAAAGCGCCCGCGCTTGGTGCGCTGGCGGTATCTGGCGGCCAGCGCGGGGCCCTCCTCGGTGGTGATGATGGGGGTCAGCGTCAGGTCGCGGTGCTTCGAGATGGCGAAATGGTAGGGCACATCCACGCGCGTGCCGAGTTCGCCGGAAACCTCGAAATTCGGCGCCAGCAGCCCGCTGGCACGCGGTTTGTCCGGCGCCGGGTGCTGCAAGTACGGCGTATAGACAAGCGGCACGCCCAGGATTTCCAGGCGCGCGTCGCGGTAGGTGAGCGTCTTCTTTTGCTGATCGTGGACGACGGTGTCGGCCTTGAGCTGCCAGAAGGGGGTGTCGTTGGGGCCGCTGACGCAGCGCCGGCACGGGCTGTAGACGACCTTGCGCATCTCGGTGATCCGGTCGTCGACGCGCACCGCGCTGGCCGCCGCAGCGCGCGAACGGTCGGTTAGCAGCATGCGGAAGCTGCGCGCCGCCGCTTCCTCCAGGTCGCCGGTCACCTTCATCTCCTCGGCGAACATGACCTCGCCGCTTGCCAGCAGCAGCGAAACGTCGCCGCGGGCGGTGAGGACGTCGCGCGCCCGGTCATAGGCGACCTCGTCGGCCATGAGGATGCGCTCGCCGCGGCTGATCTCGACCTCGCCGCGGGCCGTCACGGTCTCGGCGTCGCGGTCGACGGTCACCTCCTGCGCCTGGAAGAGCGTTGGCGGGCCGTCGTCGCCCGGTTCGATGCCGACCGCACTTCCGCCGGCGAGCGCGCGGACCGCCATGAGCAGTCCGATGGCCGCCATCGCCAGCACCCGGAAGATGGCCGCGTTCGCCCCCCGCATCGCGGCAGCCGGTCCCCCATGCAGCGTGAAAACGGGGCAGAGCATGCGGGCGAAGCGCGCGCGCGTCCAGGCCGCACACACCCCCATGCCCGTTGACCGGCACAGGGGGTGGCCGTTGGCGGTCGCGTGCGCGAGATTGACAGGCTGCGCGCGCCGCGCCTATCGCCGCCACCGACGGCCAACGCGTCCGGTTCGCGCCGCACCCGGACAGCGCACCCGGATCAGCGTCCCGCATCAGCGCACAGGGAGACGGTCATGCAGCTCGCCTTCACCAGCCGGCAGCTTCCCGCCAGCGGCGCGCTCGTCGTGGGCGTGCTCGCGGACACCACCCTGACGGACGCAGCGCGCGAGGCCGACACGGCGAGCGGCGGCGCGGTGACGCGCGCGCTCGACGCGGCCGGGCGCTTTCAGGGCAAGGCGCGGCAATTCCAGGAAATCCTGGCGCCGACGGACCAACTCACGCGCATCGTGCTCATGGGGCTCGGCAGCGCCGGCGAGCTGGACGAACAGGCGTGGGAGAAGCTCGGCGGCGAGCTGTGCGCCAAGCTCAACGCCCTGGGCGAGGCGACGGCGACGGTGATGCTCGACTCCGTCCCCGGCGCGCCGGTCGGTCCGGGCGACGCGGCGGCGCTGCTGGCCCACGGCGCGCGCCTGCGAAGCTACCGCTTCGACCGCTACAAGACGCGCGAGACGGCGGCGGACAAGCCCACGCTCGATCGCCTGAGCCTTGCGCTGGACGATCCGGACCACGCCCGCGGCCGTCACGAAACGCTGGACCGGGTCGCCGACGGCGTCTTCGAGACGCGCGACCTCGTCTCCGAGCCCGCGAACGTCCTCTCACCCGAGCAGCTCGCGGAGCAGTGCCGGCATCTCGCCGAGCTCGGCGTCGAGGTGGACGTTCTCGACGGCAAGCAGATGAAAAAGCTCGGCATGGGCGCGCTGCTCGCCGTGGCTCAGGGCTCCGAGCGCGAGCCGCGCCTGGTGGTGATGCGCTGGAACGGCGCCGGCGGCACGGAGACGCCGCTCGCCATCGTGGGCAAGGGCGTCTGCTTCGACAGCGGCGGCATCTCCATCAAGCCCGCGGGCGGCATGGAGGACATGAAGTGGGACATGGGCGGCGCCGGCGTCACCATCGGCGCGATGAAGGCGCTCGCCGGCCGCAAGGCCGCCGTCAACGTGGTCGGCGTTGTCGGGCTGGTGGAGAACATGCCCTCCGGCGGCGCCTACCGGCCGGGCGACGTGCTCACCTCGATGTCCGGGCAAACGGTGGAGGTCATCAACACCGACGCCGAGGGCCGGCTCGTGCTGGCCGATGCGCTCTGGTACACGCAGGAGACTTACAAGCCGACCACGATCGTGAACCTCGCCACGCTCACCGGCGGCATCATCGTCGCGCTGGGCAAGGTCACGGCCGGGCTGTTCAGCAATGACGACGAACTGGCCCGCCAGCTCCACGCCGCGGGCGAGCGCGCGGACGAGCCGGTCTGGCGTCTGCCGCTGGGCGAGAGCTACGACCAGGACATCAACTCCGACATCGCCGACATGAAGAACACCGGCGACGGCCGCAACGCCAGCTCCATCGCCGCGGCGCAGTTCCTGCAGCGCTACATCCAGGCGGACGTGCGCTGGGCGCACCTGGACATCGCGGGCGTCACCTGGACGGCCAAGCCGTCGGCCGTGGTCCCCAAGGGCGGCACCGGCTTCGGCGTGCGCCTGCTGGACCACTTCGTCGCCCGGACCTTCGCGTGACGCCCCTGGCCCACGTCGCGGAGCCCGCCATGCTGGCCGGTGGCCCGTCATGACGGAGGTGCGCTTCTACCACCTCACGCGCACGACGCTGGAGGCGGCGCTTCCCCAGCTCGTGCGCAAGGTGCTCGAACGCGACATGCGCGCGGTCATCATGGCGGGCACGAACGACCGCGTGGAGGCGCTGACCGAGCTGCTGTGGGCGTTCGATCAGGCATCCTTCCTGCCGCACGGCTCGCGCAAGGACGGCTACCCCGAGCACCAGCCGGTCTACCTGACCAACGAGGATACCAACCCCAACGGCGCCAGCGTGCTCTTCCTGGTCGACGGCATGGCCACGGAGCAGCCGGAAACTTTCCAGATCGTCGCCGAGCTGTTCGACGGCGGCGACGAGGACGCCGTGGCGACAGCGCGCCAGCGCTGGAAGCAGTACAAGCGCCAGGGCTTCACGCTCACCTACTGGCAGCAGGATCAGCAGGGGCGCTGGCACAAGGGGGCGTAAGGGCGGCTGTCACGTAGCGCGCCGGATTTCCGGTTGGAAAACGGGGCGCGGCGTGATCCCGTTCCCCGCCGGGACGTAGGCAACGGAGAGACGGATGGCCGACCGGATCGACGCGGTCACGATCGTCGGGGGCGGCATCGCCGGCTGGCTGAGCGCCGTGATGCTGGACCGCTTCCTCAACACCGGCAGCGACGCGCCGGTGCGGATCACGGTGATCGAATCGCCGTCGCCGGACGCGCCCATGGCCGGGGAGGCGACGCTCCCCTCGCTGCCGAACCTGCTGCGCCAGCTCGGGATATCCGAAAGCGAGGTGTTCCGGCGCTGCCACGCCACCTTCAAGCTCGGCGTGCGCTATACGGGCTGGGACACGGACCACCGGGGCAAGCCGCTGCGCTACCTCGTGGCGCACACGGCGGAGCCGCTGTGCGCCGGCCGGCCGGCGGCGCTCTACCACCTGGCCTTCGGCGGCGGCGGCCCGGACTTCGCCCAGGCCGCGCTGCCCGCGAGCGCGCTCATCGGCATGAGCCGCGGCCCGCGCACGCCCGCCGACGGCGAATACGGCGCGCGCGCCGGCTACGGCTACCACCTGGACCCCGAGGCCTTCGCGCACCTGCTCTGGGAAACGGCCGTCCAGCGCGGCATCGAACACGTCCTCGCCGATGTCGCCGAGGTGGAGCGCGATGACGCCGGCAACGCGGCGGCGCTCCGCCTGGCCGACGGCGGGGCGGTGCCGGTTCAGCTCGTCTTCGACACCACCGGCCGCATCCACCGGGAACTCGGCGGCGCCGAGGTCGAGGCGGCGCCCACGCCGAACGACCGCGTGATCGCCGCGCGCATGCCCGCGCCGCGCGGCGCCAAGAAGCGCCCGAGCATGGACGTCACCGCCTTGAGCGCCGGCTGGGCGTGGGATTTCCCGCTGCGCAACCGCATCGGGGCGGGCTACGTCTTTTCCGCGCAGCACCTGAGCGACGAGCAGGCGCGCGACGAGCTGCTGGCGCTTCTGGGACGCGGTGCGTCCGAGGCGGGCGTGCAGGTGCGGACGCTGCCGGCGCGCTTCGGCTGGCTGCGCCGGCGCTGGGTGGGCAACTGCATCGCCCTGGGGCCGGCCGCCGCCGCGCACGAGCCGCTGGAGGCCACGGCCGTCGCCGGGATCAACCGGGCCGTGCGCTGGCTGATGTATTACTGGCCCGACCGCGGCGATCCGGGCGCGCTGCGCGAGCGCTACAACGGCCTCATGCGGCAGCTCGACCAGGAGATCGCGGACTACACGGCCACCCACTACCGCCTGTCCAACCGCGCGGACACCGCCTACTGGCAGGCTGTCAGCGGTCGGGTGCCGGTGTCGGCCGCGCACCGCGCGAACCTGGACCTCTGGCAGACCTCGCTGCCGGGCAAGGACGACGTCACGCGCAACGCGCTGTTCCAGGCGGGCACCTACACGATGATGCTCTTCGGCAAGGGCTTCTATCGCGGCCGGGCGCTGCCGAAGAGCCGGGATCTCGCGGAGCGCGACTGGGCCGAGCACCGCCGCAAGGTGGAGGCCGCGAAGGCGCAGATGGGCCGCAACCTGCCGGATCACGACGCCCTGCTCGCGGCCACGCGGGGAGACCGGGGCCAGCAGGTGGCGGGCCTGACCACGCTGGCGGGCGAACAGCCGGCCATGCCGTAGGGACGCGGCCGGAACCGGCGGCGCAAAACGAGGACGGGGCGATGACGGAACCGATCCGGGACATCACGATCGTCGGCGGCGGCACGGCCGGCTGGCTGGCCGCCGCGATGCTCAACCGCTACCTGAACCGGAACGCGAGCGCGCCCGTCCGCGTGTCCCTGATCGAATCCGGCAAGCTGCCGCCGATCGGCGTGGGCGAGGCGACGGTGCCGCCCATGCGCCAGGTGCTGCACGACCTGGGCGTGGACGAGAACGAGTTCTTCAAGCGCTGCAACGCCACGATCAAGCTGGGCGTGCGCTTCACCAACTGGGACGTGGACGACGAGGGCCGGCCGGTCGAATACCTCAACTCCCTGACCGAGGGGCCGGTGGTGAACGGCCACAACCCCGGCGCGCCCTTCATGGCCTTCGCGCCGGAATCATGGGACTTCCCGCGCACCGTGCTGCCCACGGACCACCTGATCGACCAGGGCCGCGCGCCGCGCGGGATCGGCGACCCGCAGTACGACGCCAAGCTGGGCTACGCCTACCACTTCGAGGCCGGGCTGTTCGCCGAGTTCATGCGCGACCACGCGACCGGCCAGGGCGTCCACCACATCATCGACGACGTCGAGCACGTCGAGATGGGCTCGGACGGCAACGTGGCCGCGCTGCACCTCTCGGAAAACGGGCGCCGGCCGGTGCAGCTCGTCATCGACTGCACGGGCTTCAAAGGCCTCATCATCAACAAAGCGATGGGCGAGCCCTTCGAGCCCTACAGCGACACGATGATGAACGACCGCGCGGTCGTGGGGCAGATCCCGCGCGGCGCCGAGGACACCATCTATCCCTACACCGGCGCCTGGGCGCTGAGTTCCGGGTGGGTGTGGCGCATCCCGCTGTATTCCCGCATCAGCTCGGGCTACGTCTTCTCCTCCGCCCACCTCAGCGACGACGAGGCGCGCGCCGAGCTGCTGAACCACTGGGGCGTGGACGAGGAAACCTTCCAGCCGCGCGTGGTGCCCATGCGCGTGGGCAAGACGCGCCGGACCTGGGTGAACAACTGCGTCTCCATCGGCCTGGCGAGCGGCTTCATCGAGCCGCTGGAATCCACCGGCATCTACATGACCGACCGGGCCATCCGCTTCCTGATCGACTACTTCCCCGACCAGGGCTACGACCAGCGCCTTCAGGACCGCTACAACGAACTGATGGGGCAGGTCTTCGACGAGGTGCGCGACTTCATCGTGCTGCACTACTACCAGTCGAACCGCGACGACACGCCCTACTGGCGCGCGGCCCGCCACGAGACGGCCGTGCCGCAGAGCCTGCTGGACAACCTGGAGGTCTGGAAGCGCGCGATGCCGTCGCCGCTGGACCTGCCGGAGCACCGGCTGTTCTCGGCGTGGACGTACCAGCACGTCCTCTTCGGGAAAGGGTTTTACAAGGGCGCGAACGTGGCCGAGAGTCGGCACGTTTCGCGCGCCGACTGGGAGCACTTCCGCCAGATCGTCGAGAACGCCAAGACCCAGCTCGCGCAGAACCTGCCCGATCAGCGCGCCTTCCTCGCCAGCCTGCGCGGGTCCAACACGTCCGCCGGCGAACCCGACGCCGCGCGCCGGGTGAGCGCGGACGTCACCACCTGATCCCACGAGACCGCCGACACCGGAGCCTCCGTTCCATGCTCGATCCCAAGTGGCTGAGCCAGCAGGTCGCGGCCTGCGGCCAGATCGACCGCAACGAAATCGTCGACGCGCGCCAGCGCGGCTTCGTCGCCATCGTCAACAACCGCCCGGACGGCGAGGGCGGGCCGACCCAGCCCGATGCCACCAGCAACAAGGCGCTCGCCGGCCAGCACGGGCTCAGCTACCACCATCTGCCGCTGGCGACGGTGCAGGACCTAACGCCCGAGCTGATCGACCAGATGGCCGATGCGCTCGCCAACGCCGACGGAACAGTGCTGGTCCACTGCAAGACCGGCGGGCGCTCGGCGTTGCTGTGGGCGCTGGTGCAGGTGCGCCACCACGGCCGCAAAATCGAGGACGTGCTGAACGACACGGAAAAGGCCGGCTTCGAGCTGGGCGGCACGCGCCCGTTGCTGGAGAAGTTCGCCGCCGCGTGAGCCGTGGTCAGGCCGAGCCGGCCTCCAGCGCTTCCTGTGCCTCCAGCCAGGACTCCTCGGCGTTTGCCAGGCTGTCCTGCACCTCGGCGAGCTGCTTCTGAAGCGCGCTGATGTCGGCGGTGGGATCCTCGTAGATGCCCGGATCGGCGAGGCGCGCTTCCAGCTTCTCCTTCTCGGCCGTCAGCCGCTCCACCTCGCGCTCGGCCGCTTTCACGCGCTTGCGCAGCTCGGCGTTGGCCGCGCGCCGGTCGGCGGCCTGCTTGCGCTTGTCCTTCTTGCTGGCCGAGCCGGCGGCCGGTTTCTCCGCTTCGCCCCGACGGTCGGCGCGCCCGCGCTCCAGGATGAACTGGCGGTAGGCCGCGAGGTCGCCGTCAAAGGCGCGCACCGAGCCGTCGCCCACCAGCCACAGCCGGTCGGCCACGAGGTCGAGCAGGTGCGGGTCGTGGGAGATCAGCACCACCGCGCCCTGGTAGGCGTTCAGCGCCTCCACCAGGGCGTCGCGCGCCTCGATGTCCAGGTGGTTGGTGGGCTCGTCCAGGATCAGGAGCTGCGGCGCATCGCGCGTGATGAGCGCGAACAGCAGCCGCGCCTTCTCCCCGCCGGAGAGCTTGCGCACCGCCTGATCCGCCATCTCCCCGGTGAAGCCGAAGCGGCCCAGGTGGCTGCGCAGCTGCGTCGGGCTCGCGCCCGGCATGAGCGCCGCCATGTGGCTGAGCGGCGTGCCGTCCAGCTCCAGCTCGTCGGCCTGGTCCTGCGAGAAGTAGCCCACGCGCAGGTCGGGATGGCGCGTCACCGTGCCCGAGAGCCCGTCCAGCCGCCCGGCCAGCAGCCGCGCGAAGGTCGTCTTGCCGTTGCCGTTCATGCCCAGCAGGGCGATGCGGTCGTCCTGGTCGACGCGCTGGTTGAGCTGGGTGAGCACGGGCTTGGCCGGGTCGTAGCCGACGGCGACGCCGTCCAGCGCGATCAGCGGCGGCGGAAGCTGCGCCGGCTCCGGGAACTCGAAGCGCGTCGCCTTCTGCGACAGCACCGGCGCCATGGGCTCCATCTTTTCCAGCTTCTTCAGGCGCGACTGCGCCTGGCTGGCGCGGTTGGCGTTGGCGCGGAAGCGGTTCACGAACGCCATGATGCGCTGGCGTTCCTTTTCCTGCTCCTCGGCCATGTGCTGGAGGCGTTCCAGGCGCTCGCGCCGCGTGCGCTCGAAGCGGTCGTAGCCGCCCTGGTAGAGCGTGAGCGCGCCGCCTTCCAGGTGCGCGATCTTGTGCGGCACGCTGTTGAGCAGCTCGCGGTCGTGGCTGACCAGCACCAGCGTGCCCGACCAGGACTTGAGGTAGTTTTCCAGCCAGATCGCCGATTCCAGGTCCAGGTGGTTGGTCGGCTCGTCCAGCAGCAGGATGTCCGGCTCGGAGAACAGCAGCGCCGCCAGCGCGACGCGCATGCGCCAGCCGCCCGAAAACGCCGAGCACGGGCGCTGTTGCGCCGCTTCGCTGAAGCCCAGCCCCGCCAGCAGCCGCGCCGCCCGGCCGGGTGCGGCGTGCGCGCCGATGTCGTTCAGGCGCGTGTGGATCTCCGCGATGCGCTCGGGGTCGGTGGCCGTCTCCGCCTCGGCCAGCAGGTGCGCGCGCTCGGTGTCGGCGGCCAGCACGGTGTCGATCAGGCTCCGCTCGCCGCCCGGCGCTTCCTGGCGCAGATAGCCCATCCGCGCGCCGCCGCCGATCTCGACGCCGCCGCCGTCGGCTTGCAGGTCGCCCGCGATCAGGCGCAGCAGCGTCGACTTGCCGGTGCCGTTGCGCCCGACGAGGCCGACGTGCTCGCCGCTCTGGATGGTCGCCGTCGCGCCCTGGAACAGGGTGCGGCCTTCGACACGGTAGGTGAGGTCGCGAATGGTCAGCATGGCGCGCGGGGATGTAGCACGCTGGCTGCACGGGCGGAAACCGGGGTGCGCTTGTCGCTGCGCGGGTGCGCGGCTATAACCCCGGCGGCTTTGCGGGCGCGGGCCGAAGCCGCGCCCGCCGATCGACCCCTTGATGGGACCCGTCCCGAACCCAACCGGAAAGGAGGCCGCGGCAGATGGCCGTCGAGCGCACGCTGTCCATCATCAAGCCGGACGCGACCGAGCGGAACATCACCGGCAAGATCAACCAGCGCTTCGAGGATGCGGGCCTGCGCATCGTGGCGCAGCGCCGCACGCGCCTGACGCGCGAGCAGGCGGAGGCGTTCTACGCCGTCCACAAGGAGCGCTCCTTCTTCGACTCCCTGGTCGGCTTCATGACCTCCGGCCCCATCGTCGTCCAGGTCCTGGAAGGCGAGAACGCCATCGAGAAGAACCGCGAGATCATGGGCGCCACCAACCCCAAGGAAGCCGCCGAGGGCACGATCCGCGCGGACTTCGCCTACGACATCGAGAAGAACTCCGTCCACGGCTCCGACAGCCCCGAGACGGCCGCCGCCGAGGTGAAGTTCTTCTTCGCCGACGTCGACATCGTAAAGTGAGCGCACTTTAAAAGTGAGCGCACTTTAGCGGTCAGTTGGCAACGGGGGTGGCTGGACACCGGCGTTGCGCCCGGTGACCACACCCTCGTTTCCAATGGATGGGCGCGATTTCTCGCGTCCAGACGAGTACGTCCTGTGTTTCGCGCCCGGCTTTACGCTGTGCTGCGGCATTCTCCCGCCCTCGTTGCAAGACCCCGATCTTGCAAGCCAGCCGCCCCTCCCGTGTTGACCCCGATACCCCGTCTTGGGGTAACGCCATGGCGTTCAGTCCGGAAAAGACTTAATCCGCCATTCCCGGCGCGTCGACGGGGCGCTACGCGGGAGGTTCAACAAATGCGCAGCGGGCGTTCAGCCACGCGGCGAACTCCCGCCAACCCGCCGTCGAGGGTACGTTATGGCCGGAGCTATCCGCTCAGAACCGCGAACGGATGCGATCCAACTGGCCCCAGTTGGTTAGGTGAGGAAGATGAACATCAGCGCCAGCACGATCGCGATGGCGGCACTGGAATAGGCGAGCAGCTTCATCACGCCGCCGAACGTGGTCTTGCGCTCGCGCTCCAGCTCCTTGAACTCCGTCGTCTCCGATGCCATCGGCCCGTGCTCCGTGTTCTCGTTGGCCCTGTTCGGATCGGTCATGGTGATCACCCGCCGTCCGTGCGCTGCGGCAACGCATAGCCCGCGTCCGGCAGGGTGGGCAAGGGTCAAACACCGGGATTGTAGAGAACGCCGTCCGGCACTGTCCGGTCCGCGATCTCGACGCCGTGGCCGATCACGCGCACCTTGCCGGCGGCCATCTGTGCCAGGCAGTGCGGATACAGCCGGTGCTCGGCGGCGCGCACGCGCGCGCCCAGGGTGTCCGGCGTGTCGCCGGGATGCACCGGCACCGCGGCCTGACCGACGATGGGGCCGCCGTCCACGGCCTCGCTGACGAGGTGCACCGTGCAGCCGGTGATCGTCACGCCCGCCGCCAGGGCCTGCCGGTGCGTGTCCGTGCCGGGGAAGGCGGGCAGCAGCGAGGGGTGGATGTTGAGGACACGGTTCGCCCACTGATCCACGAACTCGGCCGTGAGCACGCGCATGAAGCCGGCGAGGCAGACCAGCTCGACCCCGGCACTCGTCAGGGAGTCCGTCAGCGCCGCCTCGAAGCCGGGGCGGCCGGCGAAGCGCGTGTGGTCGATCACCTCGGTCGCGATGCCGTGGTCCTCGGCATAATCCAGGCCCGGCGCGTCGGGCCGGTTCGAGATCACGTGGGCGATCTCGGCCGGGTAGGCGGGATCCCGCGCGGCTTCGATCAGGGCCTTGAGGTTGCTGCCGCGCCCCGAGATGAGGACGCCGACCTTCACGCGCGCCATGCGGCCTCCAGGTTCGCGGTCTGAACGCGGGCGGCGTCCGCGTCGCGGCGAACGACGGTGCCGATGCTGTGCACGGTCTCGCCCGCCTGCTGCAGCGCGGCCGTCACGGCGTCGGCGGCGTCCGGGCGCACGCACAGCGTGAAGCCGATGCCGCAGTTGAAGGTGCGCAGCATTTCCGTGGCCTCGATGCCGCCCGCCTCGCGCAGCCACGCCATCACGGGCGGCAGGGGCCACGCGGCGGCGTCCAGGTCCACGCCCAGGCCGTCCGGCAGCATGCGCGCCGCGTTTTCGGGCAGCCCGCCGCCGGTGATGTGGGCCATCGCGCGCACGCCGCCCGCGCGCAGCGCCGCCAGCACGGACGGCACGTAGATGCGCGTCGGCGTCATCAGCGCGTCGCCGAGCGCCCGGTCCGCCGCGAAGGGGGCGGGCGCGTCGAGGGCCGCGCCGGTGTCGGCCACGACCTTGCGCACCAGGGAGAAGCCGTTGGCGTGCACGCCGTCCGCCGCGAGGCCGAGCACCACGTCGCCCTCGTGCGCCGCATCCCCAGTCACCAGCTCGCTGCGCTCGGCGGCGCCGACGGCGAAGCCCGCGAGGTCGTAGTCGCCGGCCGCGTAGACGCCCGGCATCTCCGCGGTTTCCCCGCCGATGAGCGCGCAGCCCGCCGTGCGGCAGCCGGCGGCGATGCCGTCGACGACGGCGCGGCCAGTTTCCAGCTCCAACTTCCCGGCGGCGTAGTAGTCGAGGAAAAAGAGGGGCTGCGCGCCCTGGACCACGAGGTCGTTGACGCACATGGCCACGAGGTCCACGCCGATGCTGTCGTGGCGCTCGGTCGCGCCGGCCAGCTTCAGCTTCGTGCCCACACCGTCGGTGGCCGCAACCAGGATGGGGTCCGTGAAGCCCGCCGCCTTGGGGTCGAAGAGCGCACCGAAGCTGCCCAGGCCGGTCATCGTCCCGGGGCGCTGCGTGCTCGCAGCAAGCGGCTTGATCGCGTCCACCAGCGCGTTGCCGGCGTCGATGTCCACGCCGGCGTCCTTGTAGCTCGGGCCGCTCATCCCGGCGCGTCCCTTTCAGTGTGTTGGGCGGGTGATCGATGTCCCGGCATCGGCGGCCGTCTTCGCCCCGGCCTTGAGTGGCGGGGCGAGAGCAGCGACGATGGCGCGCCTGCCGACTGCGGCGGGACGATACTGCTTGCGGGACACGATGCAATGCCGCGCCTGGGCACCTGGCTCAGCACGATGATCGCCGTGGCGGTGCTCGCCGCCGTGGCCGGACCGGCACTGGCCGCCGGCGACGTCTACACCGTCGAGACGGTGAAGGTGGACGTGCGCGCGGAATCCGCGGCCAAGGCCCGCCAGCAGGCGCTGGCGAAGGCCCACCGCACGGCCTTCGACCGCCTGATGCGGCGGATCGTGCCGCACGACCGCCTGAGCGCGCTCCCCCAGGTGTCGCAGGATCGCCTGAACGGGCTGGTCAGCAGCTTCGAAATCAACACCTCCCAGACGTCGGACGTGCGCTATATCGGCGAGCTGACGTTCAGCTTCCAGCGCGCGGCCGTTCGGAGCTTCCTGCGGGACAATCAGGTTCCCTTCGCCGAGACGCGCAGCCAGCCCACCGTGGTGCTGGCGCTGTTCGGCTCGCGCTCGGATTCGGTGCTTTGGGCCGATCCCAACCCGTGGCGTCAGGCGTGGGTGCGGCGGCCGAACGACACCGGCCTCGTTCCCTTCGCCGTGCCGCTGGGCGATCTGGGCGACATCCAGGCCATTTCCGCCGAGGAGGCGTTGACCCACGCGGGTGAGCCCGTGCGCGCGATCGCCGAGCGTTACGACGCCGCCAAGACGCTGGTCACGCGCGCCGTGATCGCGGGCGAGCCCGAGGCCGGCACGGCGGCGGTGCGCACCGCCAACACCCTGATTCCGGGCGACGGGCGGCCCGAGAGCTTCGCCTTCACCGTAAACCAGCGCGAGGGCGAATCGCGCGAGGCCCTGTTCGACCGCGCCGCCGACCGTGTGGCGCGACGCGTTCAGGACCGCTGGAAGCGCGCCAACCTCCTCCAATTCGACCAGCGCCGCACCACCTCTGTCCATGTGCCGTTGAGCGGCCTCGACGACTGGGTGCGGGTGCGCCGCCGGCTCGCGGACGTGCCCGTGGTCGCGCGGGTTCAGGTGGAAAGGATGGCCCGAACCGGGGCAGACGTACGCTTGGTGTACTTCGGCGACCGGGACCAACTCGGCGTGGCGTTGAGCCAGAACGGCCTGCAACTGACGCCGGCCGCCGAAACAGACGGGCTGTCCGTGCTGCGGCCGGCGGGCGCGGTCGCCGAGCCCGCGATCGGGGACGGCACGCCCGCCGCCGGGGGCTGAGGCGCATGCCGCGGCGCGCCGCCCTGCCCATGGTGTTGACGTTCGCGCGTGTGCTCGCTGTTCCTGTGATGGTGTACGTTCTCCTTGTGGGGATGTACGCCCATGCGTTCTGGGTCTTCGTGGCCGCCGGGCTGTCGGACGCGCTGGACGGCATCCTGGCCAAACGGCTGAACGCGGCCTCGCGGCTGGGGGCCTTCCTCGACCCGATCGCGGACAAGGGCCTGATGGTCGCGGTCTACGTCACGCTCGGCCACACCGGGGCGATCCCGCTGTGGCTGGTGATCCTCGTGGTGTTCCGGGACGTCCTGATCGTGCTGGGGGCCGCCGTGTACCACGCGCTGACGCACAGCCTGACCATGGAACCGCTGCCGATCAGCAAGCTCAACACGGGCGCGCAGATCGTGTTCGCGGGGCTGGTGCTGGCGCAGCTCGGCCCCGGCATCGGCGTGCCGGTCGTCACCGAAACGATGCTCTACGTGGTCGCGGCCACCACCGTCGCCTCCGGGGCCGCGTACGTGTGGGGGTGGAGCCGCCGGGTCCTGGCGCATGAGCACGAGGAGGCCGGATGACCCCGCCGCGCCAGCTCATCTGGGTCGGCGCCGCGCTGCTTTTCTTCTTCGCCCTGATCTGGGCGTTTCAAAGCATCCTGCCGCCCTTCGTCATCGGCATGGCGGTGGCCTACTTCCTGGACCCGGTGTGCGACCGGCTGCAGGCCGTCGGGCTGTCGCGCACGCTGGCGACCTCCGTGGTGACGCTGCTCTTCATCGTCCTGGTGGGGCTGGTCCTTGGGCTGATCGTGCCGCTCGTGGCCGGGGAGGTGACGCAGCTCTTCCGTCAGCTGCCGTCCTACTTCGAGCAACTGCGCGCGCGCGTCGTGGAGCTGTCGCAGCTCATGGAGGCGCAGCTCGATCCCTTCGTGCTCGACCAGATCCAGCAGTTCCTCACCGGTTCTCAGGAGCGCCTGACGAAATGGGTCACGGGGATCGTTCGCAATGTCGTCACCGGCGGCTTCGCGCTGTTCCACGTGCTCTCGCTGCTGCTCATCACACCCATTGTCGCCTTCTACCTGCTGCGCGACTGGGATGTGCTGATGGGGGAGGCGGATTCCCTGCTGCCGCCGGCCTATGCCGACACGATCCGGGAACAGCTGCGCGAAGTCGACCGCAAGCTGGCCGGCTTCGTGCGCGGGGTCGGAACCGTGTGCCTGGTGCTGGGCGCCTTCTATGCCATCGGGCTGACGGCCGCCGGGCTGAAGTTCGGGCTCGTGATCGGGCTGGTTTCGGGGCTCATCTCCTTCGTGCCCTTCCTGGGCGCGTTCGTGGGGTTGCTGGCCTCGGTGGGCATGGCGCTGGCGCAGTTCGACAGCTACCTGATGGTGGCGGTGATCGCGGTCATCTACTTCGCGGGGCAGTTCCTGGAAGGCAACGTGCTGCACCCGCTGCTGGTTGGTGAGCGCGTGGGCCTGCACCCGGTGTGGGTCATCTTCGCGGTCATGGCGGGGGGCGTTTTGTTCGGCCTCGTGGGCGTGTTGATTGCCGTGCCGGGCGCGGCCGTGATCGGTGTGGGCGTGCGCTTCGCCGTCCAGCAGTACCGCACCAAGGTGCTGGAGCCCGAGGCCCGCCAGACCCAGCAAGCGGTGGACTCCGAGACGTGAGCGAAAACGGCCGTCAACTGCCGCTGGACCTGCCGCACCGGCCGGCGCTTGGGCGCGCGGATTTCCTGGTCGCGCCGGCGAACGAGGTGGCGGTGGCGTGGCTCGACCGCTGGCCGGAGTGGCCCGGCTCGGTGTTGGTGCTCACCGGCCCGGCGGGCAGCGGCAAGACGCACCTCGCGGCCGTTTGGCAGCGCATGTCCGGCGCCGTGGCGCTGGACGGCGCGGCGCTCGCGGAAGGCACCGCCCCGGCCGAGCTGCTGGGCGACGCGACCGCGGCCGTGCTCGACGACGCTGACGCGCTCTTCACGGCCGGCGACCACGGCGAGCGCCTGGAGCGCCAACTCCTGCACCTGGTCAACCACATGCGTGAGGCGGGCGGCCATCTGCTGATCACAGCCCGCGAGCACCCGAGCCGCTGGCCCGTGGCGCTGCCGGACCTGGCCTCGCGCCTGGCCGCGGCGGCCGTCGCCGACCTGGGCCCGCCGGACGACCAGTTGATCGCCGCCGTGCTGGTGAAGCTGTTCGCGGACCGCCAGCTCAAGGTGCCGCCGGAGGTGGTGCGCTTTCTGCTGCCGCGCATGGAACGCTCCTTCGCCGCGGCCCGGCGCATCGTCGCCGCGCTCGACCATGCCTCCCTGGCGGCCAAGCGCGAGATCACCGTGCCGCTGGCGCGCGACGTCCTGGCCCGTGAAGGGGATGCCACGGGGCACGTCGAGCCGGGTGAGCCCACGTCCGGCTGACCGCGGAGGCGGCACGATTCCGCGATTGACAGACGCACCCGGCTCGCGCTGTTTCATCGGTATGACGGACGAACTCGAACTCAAACTGGCCCTGACGCCGGCGGACGCCGCGCGCGTGCCGCATCTCGGGCTGATCCGCGGGCTGCGCTGCGGCGAGGCGCGATCCCGCCACCTGATCAGCACCTACTACGACACGCCCGATCTGGCGCTGCGCCGCAGCGGCATGGCGCTGCGCATCCGCCACGACGGCGACGGCTACGTGCAGACGCTGAAGGCGCCGGCGGCGGCGAAAGGGAAGCACGGCGGCCTGCAGCACATGCGCGAGGCGGAAACGCGGCTGAGCGAGCCGGTTCCGGATCTTTCGCACCTCGACGCCGATCTGCGCGGCTTTTTCGCGGCGGATGGCGTCGGCGCGGCCCTGCGGCCGGTCTTCACCACGACGATCGAGCGCACCGAAATCCCGCTCGCGGTGCGCGGCGGCACGATCGAGCTGGCGCTCGACCAGGGCGAGGTGGCCGCGAACGGGGCCACGGTGCCGCTCAGCGAGGTCGAGTTCGAGCTCAAGGCCGGGGCGCCGGACGCGCTGCACCAGGCCGCGCGCATGCTGACCGGGCATGTGGACGCGCGCTTGCAGACCCGCAGCAAGGCCGCGCGCGGCTACGACCTCTTCACGGGAGACGTTCCGGCGCCGGTGAAGGCGCCCAAGCCCGCGCTCACGCCCGGCATGACGGTCGCCGAGGCGTTCGAGCGCCATGCCGCCGCCTGCCTGCACCAGATCCGCGCCAACATCGAGGCGGTGGTCGCCGGGGACGACCCCGAGGGCGTGCACAAGCTGCGCGTCGGCCTGCGCCGGCTGCGCGCCATGCTGGACGCCTTCGAGCCCGCCATCGATCCGGGGCGTTACGCCTGGCTGCGGTCCGAACTGCGCTGGTTCCAGCAGGAACTCGGCCCCGCGCGCGAATGGGACGTCTTCATCGCGGAAACCCTGGCGCCGCTGCGCGCGCACGTTTCGGCGAACGGCGCGCTCGACGAGTTCGCGGCCACGGCGGAAACGCTGCGCGGCGAAGCCTATGCACGGGCGCGGGCCGCGGTCGCCACGGGACGGGCGACGGGCACGCTGCTGGCGCTGGAAGCGTGGTTGGGCACCGGCGCGTGGCGGCCGGCCGCACGCGGCAACGACGTCGGGGCGGCGGACGTGACGGCCTACGCGCGCGAAACCCTCGACACGCGCTGGAAGAAGCTGCGCAAGCTGGGCCGGAAGCACGATCGGCTGGACGCGGCCAAGCTGCACCGCTTGCGCATCCGCGGCAAGAAGCTGCGCTATACCGGCGAAGCCTTCGCCTCGCTGTTCCGCGCCAAACACACCGAGCCCTGCCTGAACCGCGTGGAGGCGCTGCAGGAAACGCTGGGCTCGCTCAACGACGCCGCCACCGCCGAACGCCTGCTGGCCGAGGCCCATCCCCGCCTCGCGGCGGCGAGCGAGGACGGGCTCCGCACGGCGGACGCGGCGACGGCGGCGGTGCGCGGCTGGCTTGCGGCCCAGGTGGACCGCGACACGCGCCAACTCGGCGCGGCCTGGGCGGCCGTGGCGGATGCCCCGAAGTTCTGGCGCAAGAAGCCGGCGAAGGCCTGAAGAACCGGATCACCCGGGGCCGTCGTCCGGCTCGGGGTCGGGCAGCTTCTTGGGCTTGTGAAAGCGGGTCAGGTGGCCGCGCCCGGATTCGATCCCGTCCCAGGACTCCAGATCGAAACGCAGCTCGGCGACGGCGCCGGTGGGGTACTTGGCGTGCAGCTCCTGCAGGGCGGCGGCGTTGCCGTCGCCGGCCAGGGCCTCCGCAAGCCGCTCCATCGAGGGATTGTGTCCCACGACGATCAGCTGCTCGACCGCTGCCGGAACGGCGTGAATCGCATCCAGCAGGTCGGTGGCGTCGGCGTCGTAGAGGTCGTCGCGCACCTCCACGGGCGCGTCGTGGTCCAGCTCCGGCGCGATCAGCGCCCAGGTCTGGCGCGCGCGCCGGGCGCTGGAGCACAGCACGCGGTCCGGGGCGGCCCCCATGTCGCGCAGGGTCCGGCCCACGCGCGGGGCTGCGTCCTCGCCGCGCGGCGCGAGCGGGCGTTCGTGATCCGTCAGGGCGGGGTCGTCCCAGGCGGATTTGGCATGGCGAAGGAGATAGAGGGTCTTCACGCTTTGCCCTCCACGGCGCATGTGATCTCGTGGTGAACGCGCGCTCGAACGCGGCGCGGACGTGTCATTATGCTTAAGCCATATCAGTCTATCATGCATGCGGGCCGCATGCGGAACGCCGACAACGGGACACCAGTCATGGCCATGGAAGAGCACGGGCTCGACACGGACGAGGCGGTCACGGAGAACGCGGACACCACCCCGACGACGGTGATCAGCCGCCCCGCGCCGCGCGAGGTGGACGGGACATCGCCCAAGCGTTTCATCAACCGCGAGCTGTCCTGGCTGGACTTCAACGAGCGCGTGCTCGAGGAAGCCTACAACGAATACCACCCGCTGCTGGAACGCGTGCGCTTCCTTTCCATCTCCGGATCGAACCTGGACGAGTTCTACATGGTCCGCGTCGCGGGCCTGAAAGGGCAGGTGCAGGCGGGCGTCACCACGCCCAGCCCGGACGGCCTGAGTCCGGCGCAGCAGCTTCACGCCATCAACGACCGCGCGGGCGATCTGGTGGCGCGCCAGCAGGCGTGCTGGAAGACGCTGCAGGACCTGCTGGCCCACGCCGGCGTCGAGGTGGTGGGGACCGGCGATCTGTGCACGGCCGAGCACGACTGGCTTGAGCACCACTTCAAGGAGCAGATCTTTCCGGTGCTCACGCCCATCGCGGTGGATCCGGCGCATCCGTTCCCGTTCATTCCCAACGCCGGCTTCGCCATGGTGATGCACCTGCGCCGGATCGAGGACGGCGAGCACCTGGATGCGCTGCTGCTCATGCCGCCGCAGCTGGAGCGCTTCATTCGCCTGCCACAGGTCGGCAAGCACGACGGCGTGCGCTTCGTGCGCATGGAAGACATCATCGAGTGCTTCCTGGACGCGCTCTTCCCTGGGCTGGAGGTCATGGCACGCGGCTACTTCCGCGTGCTGCGCGACAGCGACATCGAGGTCGAGGAAGAGGCCGAAGATCTGGTTCGCGTCTTCGAGAGCGCGCTGCGCCGGCGCCGGCGCGGGTCCGTGATCCGGCTCGACATCAACGCCGAGATGCCGGAGGAGCTGCGCGCGTTCGTCGTGCGCGAGCTGAACGTGAACCGCGAAGACATCTTCGAGCTGGACGGCCTGATCGGGCTGGAGGACACCAAGCAGCTCATCGTCGACGACCGGCCGGACCTGTGCTTCCGCCCGCACACCCCGCGCTTTCCCGAGCGCATCCGCGACTTCGGCGGGGACTGCTTCGCCGCCATCCGCCAAAAGGACATTGTGGTCCACCACCCCTACGAATCCTTCGACGTGGTGGTGCAGTTCATCCGCCAGGCGGCGGCCGATCCCAACGTTCTGGCGATCAAGCAGACGCTCTACCGCACCAGCGACGATTCCCCGGTGGTGAACGCGCTGATCGAGGCCGCCGAGGCGGGCAAGGCCGTCACCGCGCTGGTGGAGCTGAAGGCGCGCTTCGACGAGGAGCGCAACATCCGCTGGGCGCGCAGCCTGGAGCGCGCGGGCGTGCAGGTGGTCTACGGCTTCATCTCGCTGAAGACGCACGCCAAGGTGTCGCTGGTGGTGCGCCGGGAGAGCGGCTCGCTGCGCAGCTACTGCCACTTCGGCACGGGCAACTACCACCCGATCACGGCCAAGATCTACACCGACCTGTCGTACTTCACGACCGAGCCGGCGCTGTGCCTGGATGCCGCGCGGCTGTTCAACTACATGACCGGCTACGCCAAGCCCGTGCCGCTGGACAGGATCTCGGTCGCGCCCATCGATCTGCGCAAGAACCTGATCGAGATGATCGAGGCCGAGATCGAGCACGCCAAGGCCGGCCGGCCGGCGGCCGTGTGGGCGAAGATGAACGCTCTGGTCGATACCGAGCTGATCGACACCCTCTACCGCGCCTCCCAGGCGGGGGTGCAGGTGGAGTTGATCGTGCGCGGCATCTGCTGCCTGCGCCCGGGCGTGCCGGGGCTGTCCGAGACCATCCAGGTGAAGAGCATCGTCGGCCGCTTCCTGGAGCACAGCCGCATCGCCTGCTTCGGCAACGGGGCCGGCCTGCCGTCGCGGGACGCCAAGGTCTTCATCACGGCCGCCGACTGGATGCCGCGCAACCTCGACCGGCGGGTGGAGACGCTGGTCCCCATCGAGAACCCCACCGTCCACCAGCAGATCCTGGATCAGATCATGATCGCCAACCTGAAGGACGAGGCGCAGTCCTGGATCCTGCAGCCCGACGGCACCTGGGAGCGCGTCGCCGCCGGCCCCGACGCCTTCAGCGCGCACACCTACTTCATGACCAACCCCAGCCTCTCCGGGCGGGGGAGCGCGCTGCGGCGGACGCGGGCGGCGCCGCGCCTGGTCCTGCACAAGGGCTGACCGGACCGCATGAGCGCCGACACGGACGCACCGGGGACGGCGCCGCGCGGCGGGCGCGTCGCCGTCGTCGACATCGGCTCCAACTCCATCCGGCTGGTCGTCTTCGACCGGCTGGCCTGCGCGCCCATCCCGGTGTTCAACGAGGCCGTGCAGTGCGGCCTGGGGCGCGGGCTGGACCGGACGGGCCGGCTGAACGAGGACGGCATCGCCGCCGCGCTCCAGAACCTGACGCGCTTCGCCCGGCTGGCGACCGCCATGGGCGTGGCGCGCTTCGACCTGCTGGCGACGGCGGCCGTGCGCGACGCCGAGAACGGCGCGGCCTTCGTCGCCGAGGTCGAGCGCTGCTGCCAGGCCCGCGTCACCGTGCTTTCGGGCACGGCGGAGGCGCGGCTGTCGGGCCTGGGGGTCATGGCCGGGACGCCGGGGGCGGCCGGCATCACGGGGGATCTGGGCGGCGGCAGCCTGGAACTCGTGCGCATCGCCGACGGCGCCATCCAGGAAATCACCACGCTGCCGCTGGGCCCGATCCGGCTGATGGAGCTGGCCGGCTCCTCGCGCAAGGCGGCGATGGCGGAGATCGACCGCCATCTGGATACGGTCGACTGGCTCGGCGCCCACGCCGGCGAAACCTTCTATCCGGTCGGCGGGGCGTGGCGGGCGTTGGCGCGCGTGCACATGGAGCAGAGCGACTTCCCGCTCCACGTCATCCACGGCTACACCCTGCCGCGCGCCACGGCGGCCGAGACGGCGCGCGTGATTTCGCAGATGAGTTCGGCGTCGGTGTCCAAGCTCAAGGCCGTGCCCAAGAAGCGCCGCGAGACGATGCCCTACGCGGCGCTGGTGCTCTACCGCGTGCTCAAGCGCATGCGGCCGGCGCAGGTGCGCTTTTCTGCCTTCGGCCTGCGCGAGGGCCACATCTTCGACCTGCTGCCCGCCGCCGAGCAGGCCCGCGACCCGCTGCTGGCGGCCGCCTCGCGGCTGGCGGCGGAGGAGGGGCGCTTCGGCGACCTCGGCCCGGCGCTGGAAGCCTGGACGCGGCCCCTGGTGCCCGACGAAACGGCGGAGGAAGCGCGGCTGCGCCAGGCCGCCTGCCATCTGGCCGACATCGCCTGGCGCGAGCACCCGGACTACCGCCAGCGCCAGGCGCTCGACCGCATCCTGCGGTTGCCGCCGCTCGCCATGGATCACCAGGAGCGCGCCTTCCTGGCCTACACCGTCTATATCCGCTACGGCGGCAAGCGCGGCCGGCCGGAACCGCAGACGGCGCGCCAGCTCATGACCGAACGCCAGATCGCCCGCGCCGAGGTGCTGGGGCTGGCATTGCGGCTGGGCATCACGGTGTCCGGCGGGGTGGGGTCCATCCTGGAGAAGGCGGCCCTGCGCGTGCACGACGCGACGATCGCTGTCGCCCTGCCGGAAGACGGCTCCGTCGTGCCCGGCGACGCCCTCCATCGCCGGCTCAAGCGGCTGGCGAAGGCCACCGGGCGCAAGCCCGGCGAGGTTGCGTAGCCCCGTTCGCTCGGGCATGCGCGAAAACGGTTGCCCCATCGGCCGAATGCACCCGGTCAACCGCTCGCAAGGTGGACTTGCGGGGCCCGGCCGCCTGCGGTCCGATTGTCGGGAGCGCGGGGCAGCCGGCAGCACGATTGAGGCGCGATGATTCTGGTCTGTGGTGAGGCCCTGTTCGACGTCTTTCGCGCGGCGACGCGCCGGGACGGTCTGACCCTGGACGCCCGGCCCGGCGGCTCGCCCCTGAACGTCGCGGTGGGGCTGGCGCGCCTGGGACAGCCGGCCGGCCTGTGGAGCGGCGTTTCGCGCGACTGGCTGGGCGAGCACCTTGTGGGGACCCTCGCCGCGGCCGGCGTGGACACGACGTGGCTGCATCGCCTGCCGCGCCCCCAGACGATGAGCTACATCAGCCTAGACGACGCCGGCGATCCCGCCTTTGCCATCTACGGCGAGGGCGCGGCGGACCGCGCGCTCTCGCCGGCGGACGTGCCCGAGGACCTGCGCGGCGTCGAGGCGGTGCACACGGGCTCCTTCGCCGCCGTCGTGGAGCCGGTCGCGAGCGCCCAGGCGGCGCTGCTGGCGCGCGTCCCGGAGGAGACGGTGGTGTCCTTCGATCCCAACGTCCGGCTCGCCGTGGAACCCGAGACGGCGCGCTGGCGTCAGCGGGCGGACGCGGTGGCCGGGCGCGCGGACATCATCAAGGCGTCCGAGGCCGATCTCGCCCACCTTTACCCCGACACGCCGGCGGATGAGATTGCGGCGGCATGGCGCGCCAGCGGCGCGGCCCTGGTGGTCGTGACGCACGGCGAGCGGGGCGCGACGGCCTGGGGCCCGGACGGCCGCGTCGATGCGGCGCCGGCTGCCACGACCGTGGCCGACACCGTGGGTGCGGGCGACGCCTTTCAGGCAGCGCTCCTGGCGGGGCTGGCGGAAACCGGACGCCTCGACCGCGACGGCCTGCGGCGGCTGACGGCGGGCGAGGTGTCGGCGCTGCTGGCGTTCGCCGGCGCGGCCGCGGCCCACAGCGTCGCCCGGCGCGGGGCCGCGATGCCGCAGCGCCATGAGCTTCCAGCGATGGAGCGCGGGGCATGACGACGGGTGCACGGCAACGGGCGTGGGCCGCCCTTGCGGATCACTGGCAGGACCTCCAGGCCACGCGCATCGACGAGATGTTCACAGCCGATCCCCGGCGGTTCCAGGGCTGGTCCGTGGCGCTGGACGACATGCTGCTGGACATCTCCAAGACCAAGCTGGATGGTCGCGCGCTCGACCTCCTCGCCGATCTGGCCCGGGCGGCGGGCGTGCCGCAGCGGCTGGAGGCGATGTTCGCGGGCGAGACGGTGAACGCCACGGAAAACCGCGCCGCGCTGCACCCCGTTCTGCGTGCCCCGGACCAGGCGCCCCGCCACGTGGACGGCCGCGACGTGAAGGCCGCGGTGGCGGCGGAGGACGCGCGCGTGCGCGCCTTCGCCGAGGGCGTGCGCGACGGCACGATCGCCGGTCGCGACGGCGAGCCCATCACGGACGTGATCAACATCGGCATCGGGGGCTCCCACCTCGGCCCCGCGCTGGCCGTGCGGTCGTTGCGCCCGTATCGCGACGGGCCGCGCGTGCATTTCGTCGCCAACGCGGACGGCGCCGATGTCTCGGACACGCTGCGCGGTCGGGATCCCCGCCGAACGCTCATCATCGTTTCGTCCAAGTCCTTCACCACCACCGAAACCCTGGCGAACGCCCGGACCGCCTGGGCGTGGAGCGCGCGGGCGCTCGGGGAAGAGGGGGTCGCTGGACATTTCGCGGCCGTGACCGCGGCTACAGACAAGGCGGCCGCCTTCGGCATCCCCGCCGAGCGTGTCTTCCGGATGTGGGACTGGGTCGGCGGCCGCTATTCCGTCTGGGGCGCGGTGGGGCTGCCCGCGATGATCGCGCTGGGCACGGACGCCTTCGACGCCTTCCGCGCCGGCGCGGCGGCCATGGACGCGCACGTGCGCGAGGCGCCGCTGACCCGGAACATGCCGGTGCTGCTCGCGCTGGTCGGGGTGTGGCACGCCAACGTGTGCGGCTACCCGACGCGCGCGGTGCTGCCCTACGACCACCGGCTGAACCGCCTGCCGGGGTATCTCCAGCAGCTCGACATGGAATCCAACGGCAAGGCGGTGAGCGCGGACGGCGCGGCGCTGACCGGGCACAGCGGACCCATCGTCTGGGGGGAGGTGGGCACGAACGCCCAGCACGCCTTCTTCCAGCTGCTGCACCAGGGCACGCGCATCGTCCCCTGCGAGTTCCTGGTCGCCGCCGATGGGCACGAACCGGACGCGCGCGACCACCACGACCTGCTGGTGGCCAACTGCTTCGCGCAGGCGCGGGCGCTCATGCGCGGGCGGTGCCGCGCGGAAACCGAGACGCTGCTGCGCCAGCAGGGGATGGACGCGCACACGGCGGCGCGCCTGGCCCCGCACCGCAGCTTCGCGGGCGACCGGCCGTCGACGATGCTGCTCTACCGCCGCCTGGACCCGTTCACGCTGGGCCGCATCATCGCGCTCTACGAGCACCGCGTGGTGATCGAGGGCACGATCTGGGGCGTGAACCCCTTCGACCAGTGGGGCGTCGAACTGGGCAAGGAATTGGCGACCAGCCTGCACGGCCGCGTCGCGGCGCGCGAGGGTGCCCCGGACGCCGACCCCTCGACCGACGGGCTGTTGGGCTGGCGGGCGCGCCTGGCCGATGGCGAGGGGGCCTGACGGTCCGGCCTACGTCTGCCTTTGGCCGCCGTTGGCCGGCCGCGCCGGCTTGTTCGCCTGCTCGATGATGCGCTGCCAGCGCTTGACCCACTCCAGGCCGAAATACTCCTGGAACAGCTCGATCTCGTACTGGCGCGTGTCGATTTCCTTGTGGGTCTGGCGCGCGATCATCTGGGCGATGGCGTCGGCGAACTGCTTGCGCTGGTCGGGGGCGACGCGGGGCAGGTTGACCTCCAGCAGCCACGCCCCCGCCAGCTCCTTGCGGCGCATGTCGGGCGTGCGACCGCTCTGCTTCACGCGCGTCTCGTAGCGGTTCCCGCCGCGGCGTCGCGGCATCCAGCGCTTCATGCTCGCCCCCGGCCGGTGCGCGTGACGGTCAGTTTCCCCGGAGGGTAGCGGAAACCGGGCGCGCGATCACACCCCGGCCGCCGTCCCGACCGGTTCAGGACGCGGCCGGTTCCCCGGTGTCCACGTGCAGCACTTCGACCTGGCCGTCGCCGGCGCTGAGCGCCAGCTCGCCGCGCTTGAGGGCGAGCGCCCACTTGCCGAAGATCTCGTAGCGCCAGCCGCGCAGCGCCGCCACGCCGGCGCGGTCGTCGCTGACCAGCTTTTCCAGATCGGCGGTGGTGGCCACCAGCCGCTGGGCGACGCCGTGCGCCTCGCACTGCGCCTTGAGGAGCACCTTGAGCAGCTCCAGCAGCGGCCCCTTGCCGGGCGGCAGCTCCGTCTTGGCGGCCGGTTTGGGAACCTGGTCGGCGGGCAGGTTCACCGCGCGCTCCACGGCTTCCAGCACGCCGCTTCCCAGCTTGCCGCGGGCGAAGTCGGCGTTGAGCCCGCGCATGCGCGCCAGCGCCTCGGGCGAGCGCGGCGCCTGGGCGGCGATGTCCTGGATCTGCTCGTCCTTGATGATCCGGTTGCGCGGCACGTCGCGGCGCTGGGCCTCGCGCTCGCGCCACGCCGCGACCTCGCGCAGCACGGCGAGGTAGCGGGAATCGCCCGAGCGCCGCTTGAGCCGCTGCCACGCCGCGTCCGGGTCCATCTCGTAGGTCGCCGGGTCGGTCAGCGCCGCCAGCTCCTCGTCCAGCCAGCGCGCGCGCCCCGATTTTTCCAGCCGGCGCAGCAGCTCGGTGTAGATCTCGCGCAGGTGCGTGACATCGGCGAGCGCGTAGGACAGCTGCTTCTCGGGCAGGGGGCGCTGCGACCAGTCGGCGAAGCGCGGCGCCTTGTCGATCTTCGCGCCGGTGATGCGCTTGGCGAGGGTGTCGTAGCCCACCTGCTCGCCGAAGCCGCACACCATCGCCGCGACCTGGGTGTCGAAGACGGGCGTGGGCAGCGTGCCGTCCATGAGGTTGTAGAAGATCTCCATGTCCTGCTTGGCGGCATGGAAGACCTTCACGACCTCGGGGTTCGCCAGCAGGTCCAGCAGCGGCCTCAGGTCCATGCCCTCGGCCAGCGGGTCCACCGCGACGACGTCGTCCGCCGCCGGGCCCGCCACCTGGATCAGGCACAGCTTGGGCCAATAGGTGCTGTCGCGCAGGAATTCGGTGTCGACCGTGACATAGGCCGCGTCGGCCTGGCGCCGGCAGAACGCGGCAAGCTGGTCGGTGTCGGTGATCAGGCTCATCGCCGCCATATATAAGGACGTCCGGCCGCGCGCGAAACACGCGGGCGCGCCTTGACATGCCTCGACGCGGTGGGTCTTGTTCGCCCCGCTTCGCAAACCCCTGCCAACAACGCGATGGCGCCGTGATGACGCAGCACACGCATCCCTACCGCACGCACACCTGCGGCGACCTGCGCCGCGACCATGTGGGCCGGGAGGTCCGGCTTTCCGGCTGGGTCCACCGCAAGCGCGATCACGGCCAGCTGCTCTTCATCGACCTGCGCGACGACTACGGCCTGACGCAGATCGTTACCGACGTCTCCAGCGACATCTTCCCCGAGGTGGAGCGCGTGCGCGTGGAAAGCGTGGTGCGCATCACGGGGCAGGTCGTCCAGCGCGAGGCCGAGACGGTCAACCCGAGCCTGCTGACGGGCGAGATCGAGGTCCGCATCCAGAGCTTCGAGGTGCTCTCGGCGGCCGCGCAGGTGCCGCTGCAGGTCAACTCCGACGAGGACGCGGGCGAGGAGGTGCGCCTGCGCCACCGCTACCTGGACCTGCGGCGCGAGCGCATGCACGAGAACATCAAGCTGCGTTCCGACGTCATCTCGGCGCTGCGCCGGCACATGGAGGCGCAGGGCTTCCGCGAGTACCAGACGCCCATCCTGACGGCGTCCAGCCCCGAGGGCGCGCGCGACTTCCTGGTGCCGGCCCGCCTGCACCCCGGGAAGTTCTATGCGCTGCCCCAGGCGCCGCAGATGTTCAAGCAGCTGCTGATGATCGCGGGCTTCGACCGCTACTTCCAGATCGCGCCCTGCTTCCGCGACGAGGCCAGCCGCGCCGACCGCTCGCCGGGTGAGTTCTACCAGCTCGACTTCGAGATGAGCTTCTGCACCCAGGAGGACGTCTTCAACGTTCTGGAGCCGGTGCTGACGGGCGTGTTCAACGAGTTCGGCGGGGAGGCCAGCGTCACCCAGCCGCCGTATCCGCGGATTCCCTACGCCGAGGCCATGCGCAAGTACGGCACCGACAAGCCGGACCTGCGCAACCCCATCGAGATGAGCTTTGTCACCGAGGTCTTCCGCGGCTCGGGCTTCGGCATCTTCGCCAAGGCCGTCGAAACCGGCGCGGTGGTGCGCGCGGTGCCGGCGCCGGGTGCGTCCTCGCGTCCGCGCAGCTTCTTCGACGGGATGAACAGCTGGGCGCAGAAAGAGGGCAAGCCGGGCCTGGGCTACATCAACTTCGCCGCCGACGGCACGGCCAAGGGCCCCATCGCCAAGAACCTGGACGAGGAGCGCCTGGCGCAGATCAAGGACACGGCCGGGGTCGGCGACGGCGACGCGGTCTTCTTCGTCTGCGACAAGCCCGACGCGGCGGCCGATTTCGGCGCCACGGTGCGCACCAAGCTGGGCGAGGAGCTGGAGCTGATCCCGGAGGGGGAGTTCAAGTTCTGCTGGATCGTGGACTTCCCGATGTACGAGCTGGACGAGGAGACGGGGGAGATCGACTTCTCCCACAACCCCTTCTCCATGCCGCAGGGCGGGCTGGAAGCCCTGGAGAACCAGGACCCGCTCACCATCAAGGCCAGTCAGTACGACATCGTCTGCAACGGCGTCGAGCTGTCGTCGGGCGCGATCCGGAACCACGTGCCGGAGATCATGTACAAGGCCTTCGGCATCGTCGGCTATTCGGCGGATCAGGTGGAGGAGCGCTTCTCCGGCCTGCTCAACGCGCTCAAGTACGGGGCGCCGCCGCACGGCGGCTGCGCGCCGGGCGTGGAGCGCATCGTCATGCTGCTGGCCGGCGA
Source organism: Limimonas halophila (assembly GCF_900100655.1). NCBI lineage: Bacteria > Pseudomonadati > Pseudomonadota > Alphaproteobacteria > Rhodospirillales > Rhodovibrionaceae > Limimonas > Limimonas halophila. The sequence goes on along the minus strand of NZ_FNCE01000002.1, from coordinate 482,799 downwards.
GCCCAACATCCGCGAGGTCGTGCCCTTCCCGATGACCCAGCGGGCGGAGGACCTGATGATGGGCGCGCCCGCGGAGGTGCCGGACAGCCGCCTCAAGGAGCTGGGCCTGAGCATCCGCAAGCAGCCCAAGCGCAGTGCCGGCGGCGGCCCGGGCGCGGAAAGCCAGGGGGGCGGCGCGTCGGCTTCGAGCTGAGCGCCAACCGGCGCTTGGCCGAGTCGCGACGCCCGGTATAGAGTCCGGCTGGACCGCCCGGAGGTTTCATGGCGACGCCGCGGACGCCGCGGGCCGATGGCTTTTTCATGCCGCCCGAATGGGCCCCGCACTGGCGCTGCTGGATGGCGTGGCCCGTTCGCGAATCCATTTGGCCCGACGGCCTGGACATCGCGCGCGACTGCTACGCGCAGATCGCGCGCACCATCGCCCGCTTCGAGCCCGTGACCATGATCGCGGAGCCGGCGACCGTGGCGGACGTGAGCCTCCGCTGCGGCAGCGGCGTGGGCTGCGTGCCCATGGAGCACGACGATTCCTGGATGCGCGACAGCGGCCCCACCTTCCTGGCGGACGGGGCGGGCAACGTCGCGGGCATCGACTGGATCTTCAACGGCTGGGGCGAGCGCTACACACCCTTCGCGTCCGATGCTGCCGTGGCGCGCAAGCTGCTGGCGCACCTGGACGTGCCGCGCTACGAAGCCCCCCTGGTGCTTGAGGGCGGCGCCGTTCACACGGACGGTGCGGGCACGGTCCTGACGACCGAATCCGTCGTCTTCGATTCCCGCCGCAACGAGAGCCTGATGCGCGCCCAGGCCGAGCACGAGTTGTGCGAGCTGCTGGGCGCGCGCAAGGTCATCTGGCTGGGCGAGGGGCTGGCCGACGACCCGACCGGCGGGCACGTCAACAACCTCGCCTGCTTCGTCGCGCCCGGGGTGGTGGTGGCGCTGACCAGCAACGACCCCGAGGACGTCAACTATCCGGTCCTGCAGGACAACCTGGCGCGGCTGCGCGCCGCCACCGATGCCCGCGGCGAGCAGCTGGAGGTGATCGAGGTGCCGCAGCCGAAGCCCAAGAAGGGATCGAACGGCGAGCGGCTGCCGCTGTCCTACATCAACTTCTACGTCGCCAACGGCGGCGTCGTCGTGCCCATGTTCGACGACCCGGGCGACGACGGTGCGCGCGAGAAGATCGCCAAGGCGTTCCCGAAGCACAAGACGGTGCAGGTGCCGGTGATGGACGTTCTGCGTGCGGGCGGCGGCATCCACCACATCACCCAGCCCCAGCCGACCGGCGTGGTGGAAAGCTGACGAGGCGCGCCGGGAATGGCGGTCACGCCGCCCGGTGCGGCGGTTCGGTGCCGGCGAAGACGGCGTCCAGGTTGTCCAGGCACAGCATGCCCATGGCCGTGCGCGTTTCCACGGTCGCGCTGCCCAGGTGCGGCATGAGGAAGGCGTTTTCCAGCCCGAAATAGCCGGGGTGGACGTTCGGCTCGCCGTCGTAGACGTCCAGGCCGGCGGCGAAGACGTGGCCGTTTTTGAGCGCGTCGATCAGCGCCTCGTCGTCCACCAGATCGCCGCGCGCGGTGTTCACCACGACCGCGCCCTCGGGCAGCTTCGCCAGCCGCCCGGCGTTCACCATGTGCTTCGTTTCCGCCGTCGCGGGCGCGTGGATGGAGAGCACGTCGCTGGCCCCCATCAGGGTGTCGGGCGTTTCGTGGAAGATCGCGCCCAGCTCGGTTTCGGCGTCGCTGCGGCGGCGGTTGTGGTAGTGGATCGTCATGCCGAAGGCGCGGGCGCGCCGCGCCGTGGCCTCGCCGATGCGGCCCATGCCCAGGATGCCCAGCCGCTTGCCGGACAGCTCCATGCCCAGAAGCTCGGTGGGCCGGACCCCCTGCCAGGTGCCGCTGCGCAGCACCTTTTCGCCCTCGTGCGCGCGGCGGGCGGCGCCGAGCATCAGCAGGATCGCCATCTCGGCTGTGGATTCCGTCAGCACGCCGGGCGTGTGCGTCACGGCGATGCCGCGCCGCCGGGCGGCGGCGAGGTCCACGTGGTCCGTGCCCACGGAAAAGCAGCCCACGGCCCGGAAGGTCGGCGGCAGGCGGTCGATGACGTTGGCGCTCACAGGGTCGGCGGGAATCGGGATCAGGGCCTCGGCGTCCTGGCACGCCGCGACGAGATCGTCCTCGCTGAGAAAGACGTCGGAATCGTTAATGCGGGCGTCGTAGTCGCGCTCGAGGCGCTGGCGCACGGCGGCGGGGAGGTCGCGGCTGGCAAAGACACGCGGGCGAGACGGCATCACGTTCCATCCGGCGGCCATGAAAACGGGGCGGACGCCGCGGCATCCGCCCCTGAACCCGCATGCGGAACGGGGATGGACGCCGCCGCATCCATCCCCGGTTTTTAGGCGGCGACGGCCAGCCTGTCAGCCACGGTGTCGCCGATCTCCGACGGCGTGGGCGCGATCGCCACGCCCGCGTCCTTGAGCAGCGCCACCTTTTCCGAGGCCGCTTCGCCGGCGGCCTGGATGATGGCGCCGGCGTGGCCCATGCGTCGGCCCGGCGGGGCCGAAAGGCCGGCGATGTAGGCGGTCACGGGCTTGGACATCCCGGTGCGGATGTACTCCGCCGCCGCGGCTTCCTGCGGCCCGCCGATCTCGCCGATCATCACCACGGCGTCGGTGTCGGGGTCGGCCTCGAAGCGGGCCAGCACGTCCTTGAAGGAGCTGCCGTTGATGGGGTCGCCGCCGATGCCGACGCTGGTGCTCACGCCGATGCCGTGGGCCTTCATCTGGTCCGCGGCCTCGTAGCCCAGCGTGCCCGAGCGCGAGACGATGCCCACGCGCCCCGGCAGAAAGATGTTGGTCGGCATGATGCCGGCCAGCGCCTCGCCCGGCGAGATCACGCCCGAGCAGTTGGGGCCGATGATGGTGATGCGGTTCTCCGGCTCGTAGCGGCGGATGTAGCGCTTCACCTGCATCATGTCCTGGGCGGGGATGCCGTCGGTGATCATCACCGCCAGCTCGATGCCCGCCTCGGCGGCCTCCATCGCGGCGTCGGCCGCGTAGGGCGGCGGCACGAAGATGATCGAGGTGTCGGCGCCGGTCTCGCGCACGGCCTGGCTGACGGTGTCGAACACCGGCAGGCCCAGGTGCTCGCCGCCGCCGCGGCCCGGCGTGACGCCGCCGACGACGTTGGTGCCCGCCTCCATCATCTCCTGGGCGTGGAAGCTGCCGATGCGCCCCGTGAAGCCCTGGACGATGACCTTGTTGCTGCGGTCGACGAGGATGCTCATCCCGTGGCCTCCGCTGCCCGGTTGGCGGTGAGGACGCCGACGGCCTTGTCGGCGGCTTCCTTGAGCGTGCGGCCGCTGACGATGTCCAGCCCGCTTTCGTCCAGAATGCGCTGGCCGTCCTCGACGTGCGTGCCGGCGAGGCGCACCACCAGCGGCAGGTCCAGGCCGGTCTGCTGCACCGCCTGGACGACGCCCTGGGCCACCCAGTCGCAGCGGTTGATGCCGGCGAAGATGTTCACGAGGATCGCCCGCACGTTGTCGTCGTTGCGGACGATGTTGAAAGCCTCCGCCACACGCTCGGGCGTGGCGCCGCCGCCGATGTCCAGGAAGTTCGCGGGCTCGCCGCCGGCCTGCTTGATCATGTCCAGCGTCGCCATGGCGAGGCCGGCGCCGTTGATGATGCAGCCGATGTTGCCGTCCAGACCCACGTAGCTCAGCCCGCGGTCGGTGGCGTGGCTCTCGCGCGCGTCCTCCTGCGAGCGGTCGCGCATGTCGGCGACCTCGGGGCGGCGGAAGAGGGCGTTGTCGTCGAACTGCATCTTGCAGTCGAGCGCCAGCACCGTGCCGTCCTCGGTCACCGTGAGCGGGTTGATCTCCACCATCGTGGCGTCCAGCTCGCGGAACGCCCGATAGCAACCCTGGATGGTCCGGATGACCTGGGCGATCTCGCCACCCGTGAAGCCGAGCGCGAAGGCCATGTCGCGCGCCTGGAAGGTGGGCAGGCCGGCCGCGGGGTCGACGACAATGCGGTGCACGCTCTCCGGGCGCTCGCGGGCGATCTCCTCGATCTCCATGCCGCCGGCGGCGGAGGCGACGATCATGATGCGCTCCGCCTCGCGGTCGAGCACGAGGCCCAGGTAGTACTCGCGCGCGATTTTTTGGGCCGCCTCGACGTAGAGGCGGTAGACGCCCTTGCCGTCGTCGCCGGTCTGCGGCGTGACGAGCGTGTGGCCGAGAAGGCTGTCCGCCGCCTCCCAGACCTCGTTGCGATTTCGGCACACCTTGATGCCGCCGCCCTTGCCGCGCGCGCCGGCGTGGACCTGCGCCTTCACTGCCCAGGCGTCGCCGCCCAGCTCGCGGGCGCGGTAGGCCGCCTGTTCGGGGCTGTAGGCCAGGCCGCCGCGGGGAACGGGAACGCCGAAGCGGCCCAGCAGCTCTTTCGCCTGATACTCGTGAACGTCCATGGCGGGCCCCCTTTATTCCGCGGCCATGGCCGTCGCCGCGCCGGCCGCGCGGAAGTGGTTCTGCGCCGCCGCGACGCCCGAGCCCGGCTGAATCGCGGCGCCGCAGTCGTTGAGCGCCATCTCCACGCCCGCGAGCGCGCCGAGCAGCATGACCTCGTTGACGTAGCCCATGTGGCCGATGCGGAAGACCTTGCCGGCCAGAGGGCCGAGCCCGCCGCCGAGCGCCATGTCGTAGCGCTCGTAGGCGTGGCGCACGACCGCGCCGCCGTCGACGCCCTCGGGCACCATGACGGTGGAGACGGTGTCGGAGTGCAGCGCCGGGTCGTTGCCGCACAGACTCAGGCCCCAGGCGTCGACGGCCTTGCGCACGCCCTCGGCGAGGCGGTTGTGGCGCGCGGCCACGTTGTCCATGCCCTCTTCCAGCAGCATGTTCACGGATTCGCGCAGGCCGTAGAGCAGCGTCGTCGCCGGCGTGTAGGGGAAGAAGCCGTTCTGGTGGGACATGCCGTTGCGCTGGAAGTCGAAGTAGAAGCTGCCCAGCTTCGAGGTCTTCGCCGCCTCCAGCGCCTTCGGGCTGACGGCCACGATGGCGAGGCCCGTGGGCATCATGAAGCCCTTTTGCGAACCCGTGACCGCGGCGTCGACGCCCCACTCGTCCATGCGGAAGTCCAGGCTGGCGATTGAGCTGACGCCGTCCACGAACAGCAGCGCCGGGTGGCCCGCGTCGTCCAGCGCGCGGCGCACGCCCGCGATGTCGCTGGTCACACCGGTCGCGGTTTCGTTGTGGCAGGTCAGCACGGCCTTGATCTCGTGGTCCGTGTCCGCCTGCAGGATCTCGGCGAACTGCTGCACCGGCGCGCCCTCGTGCCAGGAGCGGTCGCAGACGCGCACGTTCAGGCCGTGCGCCTGGCAGAGCTGGATCCACTGATCGGAGAACTGGCCGTGGCGCGCCGCCAGCACGGTGTCGCCGGGCGAGAGCGTGTTGGTGATCGTGGCTTCCCAGCCGCCCGTGCCGGTGCCCGGGAAGACGAAGACGCGGCCGTGCTCCGTCTTGAAGACCTTCTTCAGGTCCTCCAGCAGCGGCAGCGTCAGCTCGCCGAAGTCGGGTGCGCGGTGGTTTTCCATCGGGCGGTCGATGGCCGACCGGATTCGGTCGGGCATGTTGGTGGGACCGGGGATGAAGAGCTGGTGGTAGCCGGCCATGGCGAAACGTCCCCCTCGCGGCCTGCGGCCTGTGTTCAATCGCGTCGCATTTGGCTGAGGATCGGGCACACACCGCCCCAACGCCCCGGTCGCGCGCGGCAACCGGCCCGTGCGCGACACCCGGCGGCGCCGCGCCATCGGTGATGGAAAACGGGGATTCGGCCCGATCGGTCTGGCGAAAATGCCGGCGCGGTGGCGGGGTCGCTACACCCCTATGGGTGGGAAGACACCACGCATTCGGGTAGGCAACCGCCCGCCAGTCCGGGTAGGTTTTGCGCGGGACAACAACGACGCGAACGCCAGGGAGGCGCCCATGCGGCCCGCGCGACCGGTCACCCCCGGGGCGGATGACAGCCGGCCCGTCGACCTCGCCATCGCGGACAAGAGCCGGCTGGTGGTCGCCGGCATCGAGCGGCTGGTGGAGCAGGATTCGCGCTTCAAGGTGCGCGCCACCTGCCACGACGGCGCCACCTTCCTGCGCCACGTCGGCGACACGCGCTTCGACGTGGGCATCATCGGCTGGAATCTGCCGGGCTACGAGGGGCGCGACCTGCTTCAGGCCGTGCGCGACCGGCCCGGCGCACCGCGGCTCGTCGTCTACACCGGCGCCATGGAGCCCAGTGTGCCGCGCCATGTCATGGCGCTGGGCGGGGCGGCGTTCTGTTCCAAGCGCGAGAACCCCGAGCGCCTCTTGGAGATCGTGGGGCAGGTGGCGGCCGGCTGGACCGTCTTCCCGCGCATGGATTCGCCGGGCCTGGACAGCGATCCGCTGGAGCGGCTGACGGCGCGCGAGGTCCAGCTTCTCGATGGGCTGTCGGAGGGCGTAAGCAACGACCAGCTCGCGCGGCGCCTGTCGGTATCCCCGAACACCGTCAAGTTCCACCTGAAGAACATCTACGACAAGCTGGACGTGCGCAGCCGGGCCGGCGCCGTGGCGCTCTACCTCGGCCGCGCCGGCAAGCGCTGAGCCGACTCATCCGAGCCCGCGCCCCTTCGTGATCGCACCGGGGCCGAGCTTCGCGCGCACGGCGTCCATCGCCGATTCGACGGCCGCCGTGCGCTGGCGTTCTGGGGCCAGGAGGTTGGGCGGGTCGGCATGGACGCCGTCGGTTAGCTCCGCCGCCGCGATGCCGACGAGCCGAAACGGGCCGTATCCCGCGGCCTGCTCGACCAGCGGCGCGGCCACGGCGTAGAGGCGTTCGGCCAGCTTGGTGGGGTCGTCCAGCCGTTGCGAGCGCGAAAGCACGCGGAAGGATCGCGTCTTGAGCTTGATGCGCACCGAGCCGGCGGCGCGGTCCTGTTCCTTCAGGCGCGCGGAGACGCGTTCGGCCAGCGGCCACAGGGCGGCCAGCAGGGCATCGGTGGCCGCCACGTCGCTGTCGAAGGTGGTTTCGGCGGACACGCTCTTGGGCGGGCCGCCCGGCGCCACCGGCCGGTCGTCCAACCCCCGCGCCACCTGGGCCAGCCGTCGGCCCATGGCGCCGTAGCGGGCGACCAACTGCGACTCGCCGTGGCGGGCCAGGTCCCCGACGGTGCAGATGCCGTCGCGGAGCAACGCCTGTTCCAGGCTGCTGCCCACGCCGGGGATGATCGATACGGGCTTGGGCGCGAGAAAATCCTCGACGTCGCCGCGCCCCACCGCCACGAAGCCGCGCGGCTTGTCCGCGCCCGAGGCGATCTTGGCCAGCACCTTGGCGTAGCTCAGCCCGATGGAGGCGGTGACGCCCACCTCGCGCTCGATGCGCTGGACCAGCCGCGCCAGGGTCTGGGCCGGCGGGCCGCCGTGCAGCGCCTCGGTGCCCGAGAGGTCCAGATAGGCTTCGTCGATCGACACCGGCTCCACCAGCGGCGTCACCGATTCCATCAGTTGGCGGATGTGCCGGCCGGCCTCGCGGTACTTCGCCATGTCCGGCCGGATCACCGTGGCGTCCGGGCAAAGGGCGAGGGCGCGCCGCATGGGCATGGCCGAGCGCACGCCCGTCATGCGCGTGATATAGCAACAGGCCATGACGGCGCCGCGCCGGCCGCCGCCCACGATAAGGGGGCTGTCGGCCAGTTCGGGGCGGTCGCGCTTTTCCACGCTGGCGTAGAAGGCGTCGCAGTCCAGGTGCGCCAGGGCGAGATCACCAAGTTCGGGGTGCGCCACCAGCGCACGTCTGCCACACTGCCCGCACACGCCGCCCGCATACCCGGTCGCCCGGGTCAGGCAGTGCCGGCACACGCTCTCGACTGGCGTCATGGTGCCCCCGTCCGTGCCGTGGCCTTGTTGCGGCGTGCCTGCGTGCGGGGACGGATGTGGGGCGGACCACTGCACGACATGGCCTTGGCGCCCGGCGCCCGATCATTACGTAACGTTAACGTGGCATGGTCCAGATTGCGAACGGTGGTCCGTCCGGCGCCCCCGCGCCGGCCGATCGGCCGGGTGCATATGCGCGCACCTGCGCCCGCTGATTGTGACAAGGGGTACCACGCTTTGCTAAAAGGCGTGCGAACGCGGCAACGAACCCGGGACGCTTAGATGGCGGACGAGAAGGGCCAGACCGTTCTGGTCGTGGAAGACAACGAGCTGAACATGAAGCTGTTCCACGACCTGCTGGAGGCGCACGGCTATTCCATCCTGCAAACGCGCGACGGGATGGAAGCGCTCAAGATGGCGCGCGACCATCATCCCGATCTCATCCTCATGGACATCCAGTTGCCCGAGGTTTCGGGGCTGGAGGTGACGAAGTGGATCAAGGAGGATGACAGCCTCAAGGACATTCCGGTGGTTGCGGTGACCGCGTTCGCCATGAAGGGTGACGAGGAAAAGATTCGCGAGGGCGGCTGCGAGGCCTACATCGCGAAGCCGATCTCCGTTGCCAATTTCCTGGAAACGGTACAGCGCTTCCTCTCCTGAGGGCGTTTGCGGAAGGGTCCATGACCGCGCGGATTCTGGTTGTCGACGACATCCCGGCGAACGTGAAGCTGCTGGAGGCCAAGCTTTCGGCGGAGTACTACGACGTGCTCACCGCCGACAGCGGGCCCAAGGCGCTGGAGATCGCCGCGGAGCAGGCGCCCGACATCATCCTGCTGGACGTGATGATGCCGGAGATGGACGGCTTCGAGGTGTGCGAGCGCCTGAAGGCCGATCCCGCGACTGCGCACATCCCCGTGGTCATGGTGACGGCGCTCTCGGAAACCCAGGATCGCGTGCGTGGCCTGGAGGCCGGGGCGGACGACTTCCTATCCAAGCCCGTCAACGACACCGCGCTCTTCGCGCGCGTGCGCTCGCTTGCGCGGCTGAAGATGATGCTGGACGAGTTGCGCGTGCGCCAGGCCACGCACGGTCAGTTGGGCACGGGCGACGTCTACACCGAGGAAGACGATTCGCCCGCCAGCATCCTGGTTGTCGAAACCAGCACGATGACCGCCGAGCGCACCTGCGGCCACCTGCGCGAGGAAGGCCACAACGTCACCCACGTCGCCGATCCGGCCAAGGCGCTGAAGGCCGGCCGCGAAACCGGCTTCGACCTCATCATCGTCGGCATCGACCTGGACGGCGAGGACGGGCTGCGCCTGTGCTCGCAGTTCCGCACGCAGGAAGAGACGCGCCACGTCCCGCTGCTGTTGGTGCTGGACGACATGGACATGCAGCGCCTTGCCAAGGGGCTGGATCTGGGCGTGACCGACTACGTCGTGAAGCCGATCGACCGCGGCGAGCTGCTGGCGCGAACGCGCACGCAAATCCGGCGGCGCCGCTATCACGAGCGCCTGCGTTCGCGCATCCAGCGCAGCGTCTCCATGGCGTTCACGGATTCGCTGACGGGGCTGTACAACCGGCGTTACCTGACCACGCACCTCGACCGGAAGCTCATGGACATCGCCACGAGCGGCAAACCCGTTTCGGTGGCGATCTTCGACGTCGACAACTTCAAGGACGTCAACGACACGCACGGCCACAACGTCGGCGATGAAGTGCTGAAAACGCTGGCGTCCATCGTCAGCGACAACTTGCGCAGCGTCGACCTTGTCGCGCGCTACGGCGGCGAAGAGTTCGTGGTCGTGATGCCGGAGACGCGCGGCGATCAGGCGCAGGAGGTAGCGGAGCGCCTGCGGCGCTGCGTGGCCGAGCACACCTTCCATCCGCCGCAGATGGACGAGCCGCTTCCCGTGACCATCTCCATCGGTGTGGCGGCCACCACCGATCCCGACGAAATGGCCGAAGACGTTCTGGGTCGTGCGGACGAAGCGCTCTATGCCGCCAAGGAAAGCGGCCGCAACCGGGTGTGTTCCGCGGACGCAACCAGCAGCGAGACGGCCGACACCGACGCCGCTGGCTGACGGCCGGCCACGCGCTTGACGGAAGCGCCGCGAACCGTACAGTGCGCCGCCGTATCCGGATCGAACCGGCCGTGATTCCGCGCTCGCTGGGGCGAGGGGTCGTGGCCCGGTGCCCGCCAACCGAAGGGGCCTAACGCCATGGCGAAGCCGACGACGCAGCAGATCAAGCTGGTGAGCACCGCTGGCACCGGCTACTTCTACGTGGCCAAGAAGAACACGCGCTCGCAGACGGAAAAGCTGCAGTTCCGCAAGTACGATCCCAAGGCGCAGAAGCACGTGCTCTTCAAAGAGCAGAAGATGAAGTAGAGCAGATCGCCGTAAAGCGGAATCAGCTTATCCAGGTTGTCACGCCCACACCACCGTGGCCGTTCCGGCGTGATCCCGCTTGCTCGTGCGTGAATCTGCTCGCACTGGAAAAATAGGACCATATACCGAAGTTTCCGGATCAGCCCGCAGACACGAATTCACGCACGATGCTCTAATCCCCGCGCCCGCGGACGCAGCGCGTGATCGGGCCGCCGTTTTCGCGGGGCGTGGCCTTCGCTTCCGGCGCCGGCTCATCCCACTGGCAGCGGGAGCGCGATCCGCGCCGGCCGGGCCCATGCCCGGCCGGCCGCGTTTTTGTGCGTGCATCCAGCGACAGGGAATTTATCCAGCGACCGTAATGTACCGGACCGCGACCTGACGCTCAGCGCTTGCGCGCCAAGAGGGCGTGCCGTTCCCCGGCGGCGCGTCGGTACAGCGTGCGATCCTGCAACAGTTTCACTGCGATGGCGAGGTCCGCATCCCGGCTTGCGGAGCGGGCGGGGCAGTGCGAGCGCAGCGCGTCGATGCGCGCGTCGTCGTCGTGCGGCACCTGCCGCTGAACGACCGTGCGCGGAATGGGTTGGTTGCCCTGGCGCAATGTGCGGATCACACCGGCGCCGCCGTCGGCAGCGCGGCTGGTGCACACGTCCGGCATCACCCCGCGCCCGGACAGTGCGTAGCCGGAGGGCGCGTGGAAGCGCGCCCAGGTAAGCGTCAGTTCCCCGGCGTTGGGCAGCCGCAGGACGGTCTGGATCGTGCCTTTCCCGTAGGAGGCGGTGCCGACCACCAGCGCCCGGTTGGCGTCCTGGAGGGCCGCCGCGACGATTTCCGCGGCCGAGGCCGAGCCGCCGTTCACCAACACAACCACAGGGGCATCAGTGGCGACGTGGCTGCCGCCGGCGTCGAAGTACTGATGGCTGTCGGGGTGACGGCCGTGCGTGGACACGATCCGCCCCTCGCGCAGGAAGAGGTCGGCGACGTCCACCGCCTCGTCCAGCAGCCCGCCCGGGTTGTCGCGCAGATCCAGCACGTAGCCGTTCAGCCGGTCGCCGGTTTCCGCGGCCGCGCGGCGGATCTTGGCGCGCAGGGTTTCGGCCGTGTCGCGGTTGAAGCCCGAGATTTTGAGATGCGCCACGCCCTCGCGCATGGTCAGCGAGACAGTGCGCGGGACGACGAAGGCACGGGCGAGCTGGAGCGTTTCGCGCCGGTCGGACTCGGCGCGCTCAACGGTGATCGTCACGGTGTCGTCGACCGGCCCGCGCAGCCGTTCCAGAGCGGCCTCGGCCGCTGCCCCGGTCGCGCGCTCACCGTTGACGGCGAGGATGGTGGCGCCGGAGTCGATGCCGGCCTTGGCGGCGGGGCTGCCCTCGACGACGGACACCACCTCCAACCCCGCATCACCGGAGTCGGTACGCACGCCGATGCCACCGAAACCGTCGCGCCGCGCCCGGTTGTCGCGCGCTTCCAGCGCGCCTGAATAACGCGAGTAGCGGTCGAGCTGGTCGAGAATGCTGGCGAACACGCGGCCATGGCGCCGCGCGCGGGAGTCCGAGAGCGCGTCCGGGGCGTGCGCCTCGCTCGCCGTCAGCACCCCGGCCGTGAGGGCCGCCCAAGCGGCGGGCGATTCGGTTTCCGGTGCGTCGAAGCTGGCGAGGGTGTCGGCGCCGCGGGTCAGTTCGATCTCGGCGCCGGCACGCTCGACCCGGATGTGGCCGGAGTCGCGCAGCGCGTCGTCCAGCCCGGCGACAACGACCTCGCCAAGGGGCACGTCGCTGATGTAGACGCTTTCGATGTCCTCGTAGGCCGCGGCGAAGAGCTCCCGCGACGATGCCGGTTCATCCCCGGCCGTTGACGCGTGTCCGCATCCGCCGGCCACCAGCAAGCTTGCCGCGAGCGCGGGCACCGCGGCCATCCGGCGGGGCCGTGACCGATGTTTCCTTCGCGCTGCGTACGCCGTCCGAACGCGCCTGGGTTCCATCAGCGTAAGCATAACGGGCGAGGGGCGGGGTCGCCAGAGGATCGTGGCGGCCGGGCGGCGCGACCGCGGTTTTGAACCGGCGGGCGATCACGGAATCACGGCGCGGCGGTGTTCCCAGCCGCGGCCCGGGTAGGGAATGTGCGAATCGCAGCGCGCGATAAGCGCTCAGGCGGTGGACGACGCGGGGACTTTCCAAGAGGGCGTGGTCGCAAACCAGGCGGAAAAACACCCGATCTTCTTGATGGCGGGGCCAATTGAACACCCGGGGCCACGACGCCGTGATCGGCTGTCGCCTAGCCCTTGCGCTTCTTGGGCGGCTTGCCGGTGCCCTTGCTCTTGCCCGAGCCGCCGGTCTTGGAGGTTTTGACCTTCTTCTGGGACCGCTTCTTGGTCTGCTCGGCTTGGCGTGCCGTGGCCGTGCCGCGGGCGGCCTTGCGCTGCTTGCCCTTGTGCGGGCCGCCGCGCTCGCCGACCTGCGGCTCGTGCGTCTCGCCGGCCGGTTCGGTGACCTCCAGCACCTCCAGCACGAGCCCGCCGGTGGTGGCGTCGGCCTCGCTGAGGCGCACGCGCACGCCGTCGCCCAGGCGGTAGACGCGGCCCCAGCGCTTGCCGACCAGGCAGTGGCGCTGCGGGTCGTGCTGGTAGAAGTCGTCGGGCAGCGTGGCGATGGGCACCAAGCCGTCGGCGCCCGTTTCGTGCAGCATCACGAACAGCCCGAAGTGGGTGACGCCCGTGATCCGCCCCTGGAACTCCCCGCCCACGCGGTCGCGCAGATAGGCGGCGGTGAAGCGGTCGATGGCGTCGAACTCGGCCTGCTGGGCGCGGCGCTCGGTGAAGGAGATGTGCTCGCCCGTCTCCTCGAAGGACTCGCCGGCGTGCCCCGCGAGCCCCCCGCCGCCGAGCTTGAGCCCGTCGATGAGCGCGCGGTGCACGAGCAGGTCGCTGTAGCGGCGGATGGGCGAGGTGAAGTGGGCGTAGCGGTCCAGCGCCAGCCCGAAGTGCCCAAGGTTGTGCGGGCTGTAGTATGCCTGGCTCTGGCAGCGCAGCACCAGCTGGTTGATCATGGGCGCTTCGGGGCGGTCCTGCACCTGTTCCAGGACGCGCTTGAAGGCGCTGGGGTGCCCGGCCTGATCGGGCGCGATGTCGACGTCGAAGGTGTTGAGCGTCTGGCGCAGCGACTCGATCTTGTCCGGGTCCGGCGGCTCGTGCACGCGGTACATGCACGGCTGTTCGCGCTTTTCCAGGGTTTCCGCCGCCGCCACGTTGGCGGCGATCATGAACTCCTCGATCAGGCGGTGAGAATCCAGCCGCGCGCGCGGTTCGATGGCCGTGACCTCGCCGCGCTCGTTCACGACCACCTGCTTTTCCGCCACGTCGATGTCGAGCGTGCCGCGGTTGGCGCGGGCGCGCAGCAGGGCGTCGAGCGCGCCGTAAAGCGGCTCGATGACGTCGTCGAGCAGCGGGCCGGTCGTCTCGTCGGGCGTCCCGTCGTGGGCCGCCTGCACCTGCTCGTAGGTCAGCCGCGCGGCCGAGCGCATCAGCCCGCGCGTGAAGCGGTGCTCCAGGGCCTTGCCGTTGCGGTCGATGCGGATTTCCGTCGCCAGACAGCCGCGGTCCTCGCCCGGGCGCAGCGAACACCAGCCGTTGGACAGCCCCTCCGGCAGCATGGGCACCACGCGGTCGGGGAAGTAGACCGAGTTGCCGCGATGCCACGCCGTGCGGTCGAGCTGGCTGCCGGGGCGGACGTAGTGCGCCACGTCCGCGATCGCGACCATGATGCGGTAGCCGCCGGGGTTGTCCGGATCGTCGTCCGGCACGGCGCGCACGGCGTCGTCGAAGTCCTTGGCGTCCGCGCCGTCGATCGTCACCAGCGGGATGTCGCGCAGATCCTCGCGCCCCTCGGCCGTGACCGGAGCGGCGGATTCGGCTTCCGCGATCGCCTGATCCGGAAAGTCGGCGGGGATGTCGTTTTCGTGGATGGCGATCAGGCTGATCGCCTTGGGGGAGGTGGCGTCGCCCAGGCGCTCCACGACGCGGGCTTCGCGCAGCGGCGCGCGGCGGTGGTGCGGCTTTACTTCGCACAGCAGGAACTCGCCGGGCTCGGCGTCGCCCGCATCCGCGTCGCGCAGGATGTATTCCTGCTTCACGCGCTTGTCCGTGGGGCGCAGGCGGCCCTGCTTGCCCGACTTTTCGTAGATGCCGAGCACCTTCTTGGGCGCGCCCGCCAGCACGCGGATCAGCGTGGCGACGTAGCTGCCCGCTTCCTCCCGCTTCATGCGCGCCAGCACGCGCATGCCGGGCTGGATCGTGGGCTCGCCCTGGCGGTCGGGGGAGACGTAGATCGCCGGCGGCTCGCGGTCCGTGTCCCAGTTCACCGGGTCGGCCAGCAGCTCGCCGTCCGGGTCGCGGCCGGAGACCTCCAGTACCATCACCTCGGGCAGGGCGCCCACGGGCCGGTAGCTGCGCTTCTCGCCGCGCTCGATCTCGCCGGCGTCCTCGAGGTCCGCCAGCATGTCCTTGAGCGTCTCGCGCTGCGCGCCCTTGAGGCCGAAGTGGTTGGCGATGTCGCGCTTTTTGACGGGCGCGCCGGCCTCGGTGATGTACTGCAGCAACTGCTCGCGCGAGGGAACCTCGCCCGCCGGGTTGCCCTTGGGCTTGGCCATGGTCGCTTAGCCTTGTGACGAGGCGCCGCCGTCGTCGGCGGCGGGGGCGGCCTTCTTCGAGCCGGATTTTTTGGCATTGCCGCCGGAGCTTTTCGATTGCTTGGCGCCGCTTTTCGCGGTGCCGCCCGAGCTGGCCTTTTTACCGCCCGACTTGGTGCCCTTCTTCTCCGCCTGGGCGTTCACCAGCTCCACCGCCTTGTCGAGCGTGATCGTCTCCAGGCTCTCGCCCTCGGGCAGCGAGGCGAAGGTGCGGCCGTGCTTCACATAGGGTCCGTAGCGCCCGGAGCCCGCCGTGATCTGCTTGCCGTCGCTTGGATGCTCGCCGAGCACCGTCTGATTGCTGGCGCGCTTGCCCTTCTTGTTGCCCTCGGCCAAGAGCGCCATCGCCCGGTTTTCGCCGATCGTCAGGACGTCGTCGTCGGCGGTCAGCGAGACGTAGGTGCGGTTGTGACGCACGTAGGGGCCATAGCGCCCGATGCCCGCGACCACGTCGTTCCCGTCCTCGGGGTGCTGCGTGATCGTGCGCGGCAGGCGCAGCAGCTCGACGGCCGTGTGCAGGTCCAGCGAGGCCGGGTCGTAGCCCTTGGGCAGCGACACGCGCCGCGGCTTCTGGCCGTTCTGGGCCTCGCCCTCCTGGATGTACATCCCGTAGGGGCCGGTGCGCAGCGTCACCGCGTCGCCGCTTTCCGGATGCTTGCCCAATTCGCGCGGCCCGTTGTCCGTGCTGGCGGCGGCGTCCCCGGCCTGTGAGGCGATGAGCGGGCGCGTATAGGTGCAGTCCGGGTAGTTGGCGCACCCGATGAAGCCGCCCATCTTGCCGATCTTCAGCCCCAGCCGGCCGCCGCAGCGCGGGCACTCGCGCGGGTCGGCGTCCGGGTTCTCGGGGTCCGGCTGGAAGAAGTGCGGTCCCAACTCCGCGTCCAGGGCCTCGACCACGTCGGCCATGCGCAGGCCCTTGGTGCGCTCCACCTCCTCGTGGAACTGCTGCCAGAAGTCGCGCAGCACCTGCTTCCAGTCCGCGCGCCCGCCGGAGATCTCGTCGAGCTGGTCCTCCAGCTTCGCCGTGAAGTCGTACTCCACGTAGCGGTCGAAGAAGCTGGTGAGAAAGGCCGTGACGAGGCGCCCGCGGTCCTCGGGGACGAAGCGCTTCTTCTCCAGGCGCACGTAGTCGCGGTCCTGCAGCACCTGGAGGATCTGCGCGTAGGTGGAGGGGCGGCCGATGCCCAGCTCCTCCAGCTTGCGCACCAGCGTCGCCTCGGTGTAGCGCGGCGGCGGCTGGGTCCAGTGCTGCTCGGGCGTGATGGCCTCGCGCGCGACGCGCTCGCCCTCGCTCAGCTCGGGCAGGCGCTTGGTCTCGTCGCTCTCGCTGTCGTCGTCGCGGCCCTCGCGGTAGAGCTTCAGGAAACCGGCGAAGGCGAGCGTCTGGCCCGTGGCGCGCAGCGTCGCCATGCGGTCGTCGACAGCGATCTCGGCGGTGACCTGGTTGAAGACCGCGCTGGTCATCTGGCTGGCGACCGTGCGCGTCCAGACCAGCTCGTAGAGCTTGCGCCCCTCGTCGTCCAGGTAGCCGCCGATGTCCTCCGGCGTGCGGAAGAGGTCGGTGGGCCGGATGGCCTCGTGGGCCTCCTGGGCGTTCTTGGCCTTGGTGGCGTACTGGCGCGCCTTGGCCGGCAGGTAGTCGCCGCCGAAGCGGGCGCCGATCAGCTCGCGCGTGGAGTCCAGGGCCTCCTGCGCCATCTGCACGCCGTCGGTGCGCATGTAGGTGATGAGGCCGACGGTCGTGCCGCCGATGTCCACGCCCTCGTAGAGCCGCTGCGCGACGCGCATCGTGCGCGTGGCGCTGAAGCCGAGCTTGCGCGAGGCTTCCTGCTGCAGCGTCGAGGTGGCGAAGGGCGCCTGCGGGTTGCGGCGCGTCTGCTTGCGCTCGATGCTCTCGACGGCGAAGCGGCTGGCGGCTTCCAGGCGCTCCTTGGCGCGCGTCGCCGAGGTTTCGTCGGGCAGCGCGAACTTGCCGAGCTTTTCGCCGTCCAGGTGCGTGAGCCGCGCGGTAAAGGGCTCTTCCGCCGTGTTGAGCAGGCTGGCCGTGATCGACCAGTACTCCTGCGGCCTGAAGGCCTCGATCTCGGCTTCGCGCTCGCAGATCAGCCGCAGCGCCACCGATTGCACGCGCCCCGCCGACTTGCTGCCCGGCAGCTTGCGCCACAGCACGGGGGAGAGCGTGAAGCCGACCAGATAGTCCAGCGCACGCCGGGCCAGGTAGGCGTCGATCAGCTCCTGGTTGAGGTCGCGCGGCTCCCGGAAGGCGCTCTGGATGGCGTCCTTGGTGATGGCGTTGAAGGCGACGCGCTTGACGTCCACGCCCTTGAGGGCGCGCCGGCGCCGCAGCTCCTCCAGGATGTGCCAGGAGATCGCTTCGCCCTCGCGGTCCGGGTCCGTCGCCAGGTAGAGGGCGTCGGCCTGCTTCACCGCCTGCGCGATCTCCTTGATGCGCTTGTCGGCCTTGCTGTCGACCTCCCACTCCATGGCGAAGTCCTCGTCGGGGCGGACGGAGCCGTCCTTGGACGGGAGATCGCGGACGTGGCCGTAGGAGGCGAGGACCGTGTAGGCGTCGCCCAGGTATTTGTTGATCGTCTTGGCCTTGGCCGGGGACTCGACAACGACGACGTTCATGCGCGAACCAACTCTCTCGCCCCGCACAACCCGGGGCGGATCAGGGCGTCCGGGATGCGTCCTCCTGGTAAAGGGCGACGCGGTTGCCGGGGTGCCGCTGGCAGCGCCCGGCAAGCTCCAGTTCGAGGATCGCAGTCGCCACGACTGGCGGCGACAATTGGCACTCCCGGATCAGGTCGTCAACCGCGACCGGCGTGGCACCCAGCAGTTCCAGCACGGCGGCGCGCGCGGATTCCAGGTCTTCGGCGTCGAGGGCGTCGGGCAGGGCGCTGCCGGTGGCGTAGGCCATGGGCTCCGGCTCCTCGGGTTCGCGGCGCAGATCGTCGGCCAGCGCGTCCAGCACGTCGCGGGCGTTTTCCACCAGCGCGGCGCCCTGCTTGAGCAGGCGGTTGCAGCCGCGGGCGCGGCCGTCCGCCGGGCTGCCGGGCACGGCCATGACCTCGCGCCCCTGTTCCCCGGCGAAGCGCGCGGTGATGAGGGAGCCGGACTTGGGCGAGGCCTCGACCACGACGGTGCCCACGGCGATGCCGGAGATCAGGCGGTTGCGCCGGGGGAAATGGCGGTGCTGCGGCTGCACGCCCGGCGCGTTCTCCGCCAGCAACAGGCCGCGCTCGCCGATCTCGGCGTAAAGCTCGTCGTGCTCCGGCGGGTAGATGACGTCCAGCCCGCCCGCGAGCACCGCGGCCGTGCCGTCGGCGAGGCTGCCGGTGTGGGCCGCCGCGTCGATCCCGCGCGCCAGCCCCGAAACCACGAGCATGCCCTGGCGTGCCAGCTCCCCGGCGATCTCGCGCGCCTGCTTGCGCCCGTTGGCGGAGGCGTTGCGCGCGCCCACCATCGCCACCGCGGGCCGCTCCAAAAGCTGAGTGTTGCCGCGCGCGAACAAGAGCGGCGGCGCGTCGGGGACGGCGGCGAGGCGCGCCGGGTAGGCCGCGCTGCCGAGCGGCAGGATGTCCGCGCCCAGCTCGTGCAGGGCCGCCAGTTCGCGCTCGGCGGCGGCCTTGGAGCCCACCTTGATGGCGCGTTTGCTGCCGCCGCGCTTGGCCAGCTCGGGCAGGGCGTCCAGCGCCGCCTGGGCGTCGCCGAAGCGGGTGAGGAGGTCGCGGAAGGTGACGGGGCCGACGTTCTCGCTGCGGATCAGGCGCAGCCAGGCGCGCAGCTCGTCGCGGTTGGCGGGCGGGCGAAGCGGCATGCACGCGATGGTAGGCAGCGCGTCCGTGCCGTCAATCCGCTGGGGCGGCCCTTCGGGTGACTCTCGGACTCGTCTGATATGGATGGACAGAATCCACTTTCGCCAACCTCCCCCTTCATCATGAAGGGGGAGGTCGCGCGCCGAGAGGCGCCCGGGAGGGGGTTGCCTGCTTGGGCGAGCCGCTCATACGCATGCGCAATGAGCGGAACTCATGGCCTCATTCTGTCTTTCTCCTGAAAGGAGAAAGGACCCTGGCGAGACTCCGCTGGTACATCCTCGACTTGTCGTAGGTTCCGCTCAATGAGCGTCCGTATCAGGTGCGACACATCAGATGGTCGCGGATGGCAGCGACAACAGCATCCGTATCGCGCAGCACGTCGTGGTTCCAGAACCGCACGACGGTAAAGCCGCGGTCCTCCAGATACCTTGTCCGAGCGGTGTCCTGTTCGTGTCGCAACGCGTGCTGGCCGCCATCGACTTCCACGATCAGCCGATGGGCCATGCATACGAAATCGACCACATAGGGGCCGATCGCGTGCTGACGGCGAAACTTTACGCCCATGATCCGGCGCCGACGCAATCGTGACCACAATCGCCATTCGGCTTCAGTTGGCCGTTGGCGGATGTGTTGGGCGCGCTTGCGAGCCCCACGCATGATTTCCGCGTATCAAGGAGCGCAGGTGCAACCAAGACGGACCGGACTTTCGCGTACAGGCTTCCTCGCCGTTCGAGCCTGTCGTTGTTGCTCATTGCCGTTCGCAATTTGCCCCCTCCCGATGGCCTGCCGGCCATCGACCTCCCCCGCGCATGGGCGCGGGGGAGGTCGGCGCATACCGCAGGTCGATCAGGATACTTGGCGGTCCCGCGAGGCTGTCAGTGCGATGCGCGCTTGCCGCTGCCGATCTTCGGCTCCGTCCCGGTCAGCAGGCGCTTGATGTTGCCCGCGTGGCGGAGCCAGACGATCGCGGCGATGATGGCGGCGTACTGCACGAGCTGAATATCGGCGGTGAGATACCACGCGAAGACCGGGCCGAGCGCCAGGGCCACCAGCGCGGCCAGCGAGGAATAGCGCGTCACCGCCGCCACCAGCAGCCACGCCCCGCAACAGGCCGCGCCCACCGGCCACGCCATGACCAGGTGGACGCCCAGCGTCGTCGCCACGCCCTTGCCGCCCGAAAACTTCAGCCACACCGGGAAGAGGTGGCCGAGCACCGAGCCGTAGGCGGCCATGAGCGCGGTGTCCGGCCCCCACTGCCACGCGACGGCGACCGCTGCGGCCCCCTTGCCCGCGTCCAGCACCAGCGTCAGCGCGGCGATGGGCTTGCCGGCGGCGCGCAACACGTTCGTCGCGCCGATGTTGCCCGAGCCGACCTTGCGCAGATCCCCCTTGCCGGCAAGGAAGGTCAGCACCAGCCCGAACGGCACCGAGCCGAGCAGGTAGCCCAGCACGAACGCGGCGGCGAGGTAGGGACCGGCGGCGCCCCAGGCGATGGGATCGGGCATCCGGGCTCCGAAGCGTGTCAGGCGGCGCGGGACTCGGCGGCGGTGTAGATGGGCCGGCCGTCGACCACGGTGCGCAGCACGCGCCCGCGCACCGGCATGTCGTTGAAGGGCGCGTTCTTGCACTTGCCGATGAAGGCGTCCGGGTCGATCACCCACGCCGCATCCGGGTCGAAGACCGTCAGATCGGCGGGCGCCCCGGGCGCCAGCCGGCCCGCGTCCAGCCCCAGGATGGCGGCGGGCCCGGCCGTGAGGCGGTGGAGCACGTCCACCAGCCGCGCGCCTTCGTCGTGGACCGGCGCCAGGGAGAGCGCGAACAGCGTCTCCAGCCCCGCCATGCCGTCGGCGGCGGCCTCGAAGGGCAGGCGCTTGGAGTCCTGGTCCTGCGGGTTGTGGTCGGAGGCCACGGCGTCGATCGTGCCCTCGGCGACGGCGGCGGCGATGGCTTGCCGGTCGGCCTCGGTGCGCAGGGGCGGGGCGACCTTGGCGAAGGTGCGGTACTCGCCCACCGCCGCCTCGGTGAGCGTCAGGTAGGGCGGCGCGGTCGAAGCCGTGACGGCCAGCCCGCGGTCCTTGGCGCGGCGGATGAGGTCGACGCTCTCGGCCGCCGTGACGGGTCCGATGTGCAGGCGCCCGCCCGTCATTTCCGCGAGCCGCAGGTCGCGCTCGATCATCATCAGCTCGGCGTGGCGGGAGCGCCCCTTAAGCCCCAGCCGCGTGGCGAGCGCGCCGCTGTTCATCGAGCCCGTGGCGATCGCCGGCTCTTCCGGGCGCTGGCTGATGACGGCGCCGAAGGTCTTGGCATAGCTCAGCGCCCGGCGCATCAGGCCGGGGTCGGTCACGGGCGTCAGGCCCTCGGTGAAGCCCACCGCGCCGGCCGCCGCCAGCAGGCCGATCTCCGTCATCTCGCGCCCGGCGCAGGCCCGCGTCACGGCGCCGTGGGCGTAGACCTTCACCAGCTTGGTTTCGCGCGCCCGGCGCGCGACGAACTCCAGCCCGGCCTCGTCGTCGATCACGGGGTCGGTGTTGGGCAGGCAGGCGATCGCGGTGATCCCCGCCGAGGCCGCCGCCACGCCGGCGCTGTGGATGGTTTCCTTGTGCTCGTGGCCCGGCTCACCGACCAGTGCCTGCATGTCCACGAACCCCGGACTTATGCAGGCGCCGCCGCAGTCCACGACCTCGGCGTCGGCCGGCACGCCGTCGGCGGTCACGTCCGTGCCCGCCCCCACGATCTCGCCGCCGCGCGTGAGCACGCCGCCGTGCACGTCCAGCCCGCGCGCCGGGTCGAGCACGCGCGCGTTGGTGTAGGCGACCGTGCCGGGAGCCACGTCCACGCTCATGCCGTTTCCTCCGCCGCGCGGCCGGCGAGGACCTCCAGCACCGCCATGCGCACGGCCACGCCCATTTCCACCTGCTCGCGGATGACGGAGCGGTCGATGTCGTCGGCGACGACGGTGTCGATCTCCACGCCGCGGTTCATCGGCCCCGGATGCATGATCAGCGCGTCCGGCTTGGCGCTGGCGAGCTTGGCGTGGTCCAGGCCGTAGAAGCGGAAGTATTCGCGGATGGAGGGGATGTAGTGCCCCTGCATGCGCTCGGTTTGCAGGCGCAGCATCATCACGATGTCGCAGCCCTGGAGGCCCTCGCGCATGTCGGTGAAGGCCTCGACGCCCAGGGATTCGATGCCCGGCGGCAGCAGCGTGGGCGGCGCGATCACGCGGACCTCGGCGCCCAGGATGTTGAGCAGGTGGATGTTCGACCGCGCCACGCGCGAATGCGCGATGTCGCCGCAGATGGCGACGCGCAGCCCGCGCAGCTCGCCCTTGCGGCGGCGGATGGTCAGCGCGTCCAGCAGCGCCTGCGTGGGGTGCTCGTGCGCGCCGTCGCCGCCGTTGAGCACGGCGCAGTTGACCTTTTCCGACAGCAGCTTGACCGCGCCCGAGTCCGGCGCGCGCACCACCAGCGCATCCGGGTGCATGGCGTTCAGCGTCATCGCGGTGTCGATCAGGGTCTCGCCCTTTTTGATCGACGACCACGCGACTTCCATGTTGATCACGTCCGCGCCCAGGCGCTGCGCGGCCAGCTCGAACGAGGTGCGCGTGCGCGTGGAACTCTCGAAGAAGAGGTTCACCACCGTGCGCCCGGCCAGGCGGTCGGTCTTCTTGGTGGCGGCGCGGCTGTGCTCGACGTAACCGTCGGCCTTGTCCAGCAGCGCGATCGCCTGCTCGCGGGGCATGCCCTCGATGGCGAGGAGGTGGCGCATGGAAGCGAGGGGGTCGGTGGGGGCGGGGGTGGCGCTCATCGAAGCCGGACAGTGCCAAGCGCCGGGTGGGGTGGCAAGCGCTCTTACCGGCTGATGACACCGTTCTTGTGGAGACGGTCGATGGCCGCGTCGTCGAGGGCCAACGCGTCCCGCAGCACCGCCTCGGTGTGCTCGCCCAGCCGGGGCGGGACGCTGCGGTAGCTGACGGGCGTGGCGGAGAATCCGATGGGGTTGGCGAGCAGGTCGAGCTGCCCGGTTTCGGTGCCCGGCGCGTCCATCGTCAGCTGCATGCCCCGGTGCTGCACCTGCGGGTCGGCGAAGACGCGGTCCAGGGTGTTTACCGGCCCGCACGGGATGCCGCGGTCGGTCAGGGCTCGAACCCAGGTGTCCAGGTCCCGCTCGCGCATCAGGTTGTCGAGGATGGGGTAGAGCGTGGCCCGGTTTTCCACGCGCGCCCGGTTGGTGGCGAAGCGCGCGTCTTCGGCCAGATCGGGACGGTCCAGCACCGCGCACAGGCGCTGGAACTGGGCGTCGTTGCCCGCCGCCACGATCAGGTGGCCGTCGCGGCACGGCATCGTCTTGTAGGGCACGATGTTGGGGTGCTCGTTGCCGTGGCGCGGCGGCGGCGTGCCGGTCGTGAGGTAGTTGAGCCCCTGGTTGGCGAGCCACGCCACCTGGGTGTCCAGCAGGCCCAGGTCGATGTGCTGGCCTTCCCCCGTGGCGTCGCGGTGGCGCAGCGCGGCCAGGATGGCGGTGGCGGCGTACATCCCGCACATCAGGTCGGCGATGGCGACGCCCACCTTCATGGGCTCGCCCTCGGGCTCCCCGGTCAGGCTCATGATCCCGCCCATGCCCTGGACGGTGTAGTCGTAGCCCGCCGCGTGGCGGTACGGCCCCGTCTGCCCGAAGCCGGTGATGGAGCAGTAGATCAGCGCGGGCAGGCTGTCCTTCAGGTCGTCGTACGCCAGCCCGAACTTCGCCAGGCCGCCGACCTTGAAGTTCTCCACCACGACGTCGGACGTCGCCGCCAGCTCGCGCGCGATGCGCTGACCCTCGGGCCGGGCGATGTCCAGCGCCACGGACTGCTTGTTGCGGTTGGCCGCGCAGAAGTAGGCGCTCAGGTCGCTGGGCGCGTCGTCCGCCGTCTCGACGTAGGGCGGGCCCCAGCCGCGCGTGTCGTCGCCGCGCTCGGGGTGTTCGATCTTGATGACCTCCGCGCCCAGGTCGCCCAGAAGCTGCGTCGCGCTCGGCCCCGCGAGGACGCGCGAGAGATCCAGCACGCGGATGCCGGCCAGCGGTCCCGTCATGGCGCCTCCGTTCGGTGTGGGGTGCGCGCTCTCAATGAGCAAAACCGACCGCATGCCCTGAGTGTAGCGGCGGAATCGCGGCTAGGGTCCTTTCTCCTATAGGAGAAAGACAGAATGAGGCCATGTGTTCTCTGTCGTGATGCTGTCGAAGCCAGCCTAGCACAGCGCATCCGCGTCGCGGCTTACTGCACGATCATGAGGATAACCGGCAGCGTCACCAGCGACGCCAGCGTCTGCGCCGTCACCAGCCCGGCCATCAGCCGCGCGTCGCCGCCCAGCTCGCGCGCCAGGACGTAGGAGGCCGTGGCCGTCGGCGCCGCCATGAACAGCAGCGCCACGCTCGCCGTGATGCCCTCCACGCCGAACAGCCACAGGAAGAGGACGGCGAACGCGGGCGCGACCGCGAGCTTGAGCACGGCGCTGCGCACGATGGGACCCGCGTCGTGCCGCACGGCCGAGAAGTCCAGCGCCGCGCCCACGATCAGCAGGCCGAGGGGCAGGGCGGCGCGGCTCAGCATCTCCGCCATCGGGCCGATGACGGGCGGCAGGCCGATGCCCGTCGCGTTGAGCGCGATCCCGGCAATCGCCGCCCAGATCAGGGGGTTGCGCGCCAGCGTTCGCACGACCGCCCGCACACGCGGGTCGCCGCCGTGGCCGAAGCGCGCGAGCGTGGACACCGCCAGCACATTTACCGTGGGCACGATGGCGGCCATGGCGATCGCGGCCACCGTCAGGCCCGCGCTGCCCCAGATGTTCGCCACCAGCGAGAGGCAGATGTAGCCGTTCACGCGCGTCGAGCCCTGGACGACGCTGGAAAACGCCGGGTCGGTGCGCGCCAGCTTCGGGCGCAGCGCCAGGAGCACGGCCATGACGGCCACGAGCGTCGCCACGATGGCCGCGGCCATGGGCCCCACGCGCAGCGCGCCGAGCTGGGCGCCGCCCAGGGTTTCCAGGATCAGCGCTGGAAAGAGCACGTAGTAGGCCAGCCGCGACAGCGGCCCCCACGCCGCCTCGCCCGGAAAGTCCAGGCGGCGCAGCCCCGCGCCCACGAGGATCAGCAGGAAGACGGGCAGGATCGCCCCGAAGATCGTCAGCATGATGGGCGGAGGTTAACGCACGGACGTAAGATGTGTAGTGCCGATCAGCCGCCGTCAGGCGGCAATCCGCCAACGGGTTGCTGAAGCCGGTCCAACGCCCCCTGGAGGATGTAGGCGGCGGCCATTTGGTCGACGACCTTGGCGCGGTCCCGGTGGTTCATGTCCGCGTCGCCGATGAGCACGCGCTCCACCGCCTGGGTGGACAGGCGCTCGTCCCAGAACGCGATGGGCAGCGTGACGCCCGCCTTGTCCACGAGGTTGCGGGCGAACTGGCGCGTGGCTTGGCAGCGCCGGCCTTCCTCGCCCTGCATGTTCACGGGCAGGCCGAGGATCAGTGCCTTGACCTCGCGCTCGGCACAGATGGCCGACAGGCGCTCGGCGTCCTTGGTGAACTTCGTGCGCTTGATGGTCTCCACCGGCGAGGCCACGCGGCGGTCGCGGTCGGAGACGGCGACGCCGATTGTCTTCTCGCCCAGATCCAGGCCGAGCACGCGGGCGCGAGCGGGGATGTTTTGGAGCAGCTCCTCGAAGGCGATCACGGACATGGCGCGGAGGTTAGCGAAACGGGTCGGTGGATGCCACGGCGGGCTTGGCCCTCGCGTCGGGTGCCCGCATCGTGGCACGGCGTGAAGAGGACGGGTTCCATGCGCCTGACGGACCAGCAGCAGCGGGCCATTCGGGATGCGGCGCGCACGCGCTTCGGCGATGACGTGCGCGTCTACGTCTTCGGCTCGCGCACGGACGATCGTGCGCGCGGCGGCGACATCGATCTCTTCGTCGAGGCGGACCGCCCCATCCCGAACCGCGTGGAGACGGCGGCGCGGTATGAGGCCGACCTGATCCGTGCCCTTGGCGACCGGAAGATCGACATCGTGGTGGCCGACCCCACGGTGCGCGAAAAGCCCATCCACCGCGCCGCCCGCGACGAGGGGATCGAGCTGACATGACGGAATCGCCCGCCGAGCGGCTTGTTCGCGCGTTGGACCTGGCGGAACGCGAGGAAACGGCGCTCGTGGATGCGCGCGACCGGCTGTTCCCCGAGGGCGCGCCCGTGACGCCGGCATGGCTGCGCGGAATCGCGGACAGCCCGGCGCGCGGGGATCTCGTGGAAGCCTTCGCCGCCCGTTTCGGCCGCTTTCAGGACGGGCTGGGCACAAAGGTTCTGCCGCTGCTGCTGGCGGCGCTGGGCGAGCGCGTCGGGCCGCTGCTGGACAATCTGGACCGGGCCCATCGCTTCGGCTGGGTCGACGATCCGGATGCCTGGATGACGGCGCGCGGCCTGCGCAACCGGCTGGTGCACGAATACGTCGACGATCCCGACGACCTTGCCGACGCGCTGAACATGGCGGGCCACTACGTGCCGGCTCTTACGGCGGCGCACGCGCGCATGGCCGAGGCCGCCCGCCGCCGCGGCATCGTCTGACCAGCGGGCCGCTTGTCCGGCCCCTGACCCCCTGCTACCGTCCGCGCACCCGGCGGGCGCGACCGCCCGGCGGGTGCCTTTCCCGTGAACATCCGCGAGCCCCGCGAACACCCGAGAGAGGGACGCCCGCATGGCGGTCGATGAGCAAACCGTCGCGCAGATCGCGCAGCTTGCGCGCATCCGCCTGGAGCCGGAGCAGAAGCGCGCCCTGGCCGAGGAGATGGGCAACATCATTCACTGGGTCGAACAGCTCAACGAGCTGGACACCGAGGGCGTGGAGCCCATGACCTCCGTGGCCGAGATGGCGCTGAAGATGCGCGACGACGTCGTCGCCGACGGCGACCGGCAGGCGGACATCCTCAAGAACGCGCCCGAAACGCGCCACGGCTACTTCGTCGTGCCCAAGGTGGTGGACTGATCCGAACATGGCCGCGCTGACCGATCTCACGCTCGCGGACGCGCGCGACCTCCTGAACCAGGGCGAGGTGTCCGCGCGCGAGTTGACGGACGCGCACGTCGCGGCCGTCGAAAGCGCCCGCGAGCTCAACGCCTTCATCACGGAAACGCCGGATCTCGCGCGCGAGATGGCGAAGGCTTCCGACGAGCGCCGCGCCAAGGGGGAGGCGCGCCCGCTGGAAGGGTTGCCCATCGCCATCAAGGACCTCTTCGCCACGCGCGACGTGCTGACCACGGCGGCCTCGCACATCCTCGACGGCTTCACCCCGCCGTACGAGTCCACCGTCACCCGCAACCTGTGGGACGCCGGGGCCGTGCTGCTGGGCAAGACCAACATGGACGAGTTCGCCATGGGCTCGTCCAACGAGAACACCTACTACGGCCCGGCGAAGAACCCCTGGGCGCGCGCGGGCGACAACCGCCCGCTGGTGCCGGGCGGCTCCTCCGGCGGCTCCGCCAGCGCCATCGCCGCGCGCGCCGCGCTGGCCGCGACGGGGACGGACACCGGCGGCTCCATCCGTCAGCCCGCGTCCTTTACCGGCACCGTGGGGATGAAGCCCACCTACGGCCGGTGCTCGCGCCTGGGCATCGTCGCCTTCGCCTCCTCGCTGGACCAGGCCGGGCCGATGACGCGCTCGGTGCGCGACGCCGCGCTCATGCTGGGCGCCATGGCGGGGCACGACCCCCACGACAGCACCAGCGTCAATTCGCCCGTGCCGGACTTCGAGGCGGCGCTCACCGGCGACATTCGCGGCCTCAAGGTCGGCATCCCGCGCGAGTACCGCGTCGACGGCATGCCCGGCGAGATCGAGCGCCTGTGGCAGCAGGGCATGGACTGGCTGCGCCAGGCCGGCGCCGAGCCGGTGGAAATCTCCCTGCCGCGCACGCGCTACGCCCTGCCGGCCTACTACATCATCGCGCCGGCCGAGGCCTCGGCGAACCTGGCGCGCTACGACGGCGTGCGCTTCGGCCATCGCGCCGAGGACGCCAAGTCGCTGACGGAGATGTACGAGCGCACGCGCGCCGAGGGCTTCGGCGACGAGGTCAAGCGCCGCATCCTCATCGGCACCTACGTGCTCTCCGCCGGCTACTACGACGCCTACTACAACAAGGCGCGGCGGGTGCGCTCGCTGATCGCGCAGGACTTCCGCGAGGCCTACCGCGAGGTCGACGTCATCCTGGCGCCCACGGCGCCGTCGCCCGCGTTCGCCGTGGGCGATCTGGTGGACGATCCCATCGCCATGTACCTCAACGACGTCTTCACCGTGCCGGCGAGCCTGGCCGGGCTGCCGGGCCTGAACGTGCCGGCGGGGCTGAGCGACGACGGCCTGCCGCTGGGCCTGCAGCTCATCGGCCGCGCGTTCGACGAGGAAACCGTGCTCAAGGTCGGTCAGGTGCTGGAAACGGCCGCCGACTTCCGGCACACGCCCGGCTTCGTTGCGGGGAGCTGAACACCATGGCGAATTATCGCATCGCGGGCGAAACCGGCCAGTGGGAGATCGTCGTCGGGCTGGAGGTGCACGCCCAGGTGATCTCCAACGCCAAGCTGTTCTCGCCGGCCAGCACGGCCTTCGGCGCGGAGCCCAACACGCAGGTCTCCCCGGTGGACGCCGGCATGCCCGGCATGCTGCCGGTCATCAACAGCTTCTGCGTGGAGCAGGCGGTGAAGACCGGCCTGGGCCTGCGCGCGGAGATCAACCGAGTCTCCACCTTCGAGCGCAAGAACTACTTCTACCCGGACCTGCCGCAGGGCTACCAGATCTCGCAGTACAACACCCCGGTCGTGGGCGAGGGCACGGTCTATCTGGACATGCCGGACGGCGAGGTCGTGCCGGTGGGCATCGAGCGCCTGCACATGGAGCAGGACGCCGGCAAGTCGATGCACGACCAGGAGCCGGGCAAGACCTACATCGACCTCAACCGCTCGGGCGTGGCGCTGATGGAGATCGTCTCCCGGCCCGACATCCGCAGCCCCGAGCAGGCGGGCGCCTACATCCGCAAGCTACAGTCCATCCTGCGCTATCTGGGCACCTGCGACGGCAACATGGCCGAGGGCTCGATGCGCTGCGACATCAACCTCTCGGTGCGCCGGCCGGGCGAGGTGCCGGGCACGCGCTGCGAGGTGAAGAACGTCAACTCCGTGCGCTTCATCATGCAGGCCATCGAAGTCGAGGCCATGCGCCAGATCGAGGTGCTTGAACAGGGTGGCACCATCGAACAGGAGACGCGGCTGTACGATTCCTTCAAGGGCGAGACGCGCTCGCTGCGCTCCAAGGAATACGCGCACGACTACCGCTACTTCCCGGACCCGGACCTGCTGCCGCTCGTCGTGGAGCAGGACTGGGTGGAGCGCATCAAGCAGTCCCTGCCGGAGCTGCCGGACGAGAAAAAACAGCGCTTCATGGACGAGTACGGTTTGGGCGCGTACGACGCCGGCATCCTGGTCGCCGAGCGCGAAACGGCCGACTTCTACGAGCGGGTCGCCGCGGGTCGCGATCCCAAGGTCGCCGCCAACTGGGTGACGACGGAGCTCTTCGGCGCGCTCAACAAGGCCGGGCTGGAGCTGGACGACTCGCCGATCGATTCCGCGATGTTGGGCGAGCTCATCGACCTCATGCAGGACGAGACGATCTCGGGGCGCATCGCCAAGGACGTCTTCGAGCAGATGTGGGAAACCGGCAAGAAGCCGGGCACGATCGTCGAGGAGCAGGGCCTCAAGCAGATCACCGACACCTCGGAGCTGGAAGCCATCGTCGACCGGCTGATCGCGGAAAACCCCAAGCAGGTCGCGCAGGTTCAGGAAGGCAACAAGAAGGTGATGGGCTGGTTCACCGGGCAGGTCATGAAGGCGACCGGCGGCAAGGCGAACCCCAAGGTCGTCAACGAGATCCTGCAGAAGAAGCTCAGCTAGGGCAGCTTCGGCGAAGCTGAACGCGCCTTGGGCGGAGAATTGGTTCGGCTTGCGGGGCGACAGGGGCTTTCGGCATGGTTTGCGGCCACACCTTCGTGGAAAGCCCCAGACCATCACAGGAACCGCCCGGGTGCCGATTCGGAGCTTGGGGCGGGCCGCGCGGCCGCGTCCATCCGGTTTTGCCCCGGGCGGCCGGCCGTCGACACGGGGGACATGGCGGTCCACATGCCCTGCTGTCATGCGCTGCATTTTGAATCTTTATAAAGAACGGGCGATGTGCAAGGCTTTGACATCGACACTTGATCGGCGCCCGGCCGATGGGCTAAAAGATGACTGCCAAGGTCAGGTTCCCCGGAACCGGCCTGGCCCAGTGAGGTGCTTGGCATGACCGAGCTGGAACAGAAATGCATCGACGCCGGCCTGAAGATGACGGGCCAGCGGCGCGCGATCCTGGAGGTGCTGGAGCGCGCGGACGACCATCCCTCGGTGGAGACGGTCTATCTGCGCTCCAAGGAAATGGACTCCAGCATCTCGATCGCGACCGTGTACCGAACCCTGAATCTTCTGGGCCAGATGAATCTGGTCAAGAAGCACGACTTCAATGAGAACCACGCGCGCTTCGAGGCCAATCTGGAGCAGCACTACCACTTCATCGACGTCAACACCGGCGAGGTGGTCGAGTTCAAGGACGAGGAGCTCGACGCCCGTCTGCGCCAGATCGCAAACGATCTCGGTTTCGATTTGGTCGATCGCAGGGTAGAACTTTATGGTCACAAGAATCCGGACAACGAAGGCGATTCCTGAGCCGCACTCGGATCAGGAGCCGGAGGCGGAGCACGGCGGCGGCCCCCTGGCGTGTGAGTCGCTGGATCCGAACATCCCCTGCAAGTGCCGGGACGCCGTGGTGCGCTGCTACCGCGAGATGATGGAAAAGGGCGCGTCGCACACCGACGC
Source organism: Limimonas halophila (assembly GCF_900100655.1). NCBI lineage: Bacteria > Pseudomonadati > Pseudomonadota > Alphaproteobacteria > Rhodospirillales > Rhodovibrionaceae > Limimonas > Limimonas halophila. Next base: position 452,093 of record NZ_FNCE01000002.1, on the reverse strand, counting down.
CCACCTCGTCGCAGCGCGGGTGTACAGCTACCACCATCCGGGGCAGCCGGCGAACCAGGTCAATCGCCTGATCACCGAACTTGTCGAGCGCCGCGCGCTCCATTGATCCGTCCAGCGCCGACCGGCACGGCCGGGCCCGGCGCTTCTTTTCCTTTTTAAAATCTGGAATTTTTCTAATCCAAGGCGGGCACGTTGCGCCATTGCGTCGCGGGGCAGGCATGCGCCACAACGCCGCAGGCTTGTGCCGCGCGCCGGCTGCCGACCGCGACACACACACCGCGAGCCGCGAGGATCGCCATGATCGAGCTTTATTCCTGGCCGACGCCCAACGGCCATAAGGTCCACATCATGCTGGAGGAGACGGGGCTGGACTACGAGGTCCATCCTGTCGACATCGGCCAAGGGGACCAGTTCGGGGATCACTTCCTCCAGATCTCGCCCAACAACAAGATCCCGGCGATCGTCGACCGCGACGGTCCGGACGGGCATCCGCTGCCGCTCTTCGAGTCCGGCGCGATCCTGTTCTATTTGGCCGAGAAGACCGGCTACTTCCTGCCGGCCGACCAGCCCGGCCGCTACCGGACGATGCAGTGGCTGATGTGGCAGATGGGCGGCCTCGGCCCGATGGCGGGGCAGGCGCACCACTTCCGCCAGTACGCGCCCGAGCGCATCGAGTACGCCTATGAGCGCTACACGAACGAGACGACGCGGCTCTATCGCGTGATGGAACGCCGGCTGGCTGAGACGCCCTACCTGGCCGGGGAGCACTACACCGTGGCCGACATCGCCGCGTTCCCGTGGACGCGTAGCGCCTCCAAGCAGGGCGTGGACATGGACGAATTCCCGAACGTCAAGCGCTGGTTTGACGCCATCAACGAGCGCCCGGCCGTGCAGCGCGGCGTGAAGGTCCTGGCCGACCATCGCAAGGAGAGCTTCGATCAGAAGGCGCGCGAGGTCCTCTTCGGCGGCACGCAGTACAAGCAGCACTGACCCCGGCGTGACGGGCGAGAAACCGCATCCCGAAACCCGCGCGGCCCACGGCGCCGTCGGTCCCGATCCGCGCGACGGCGCCGTCGTTCCACCGCTGCAGCCGGCCTCCACCTTCGTCCAGGGGGCCGACGAGGGGCGCAGCTACGCCCGCGACCAGAGCCCCGGCGTGGAGCCGGCGGAACGCCTCCTCGCCGAGCTGGAGGGCGGCGGCGAGGCGCTGCTGTTCGCTTCCGGCATGGCGGCGGCGACGGCCATGATCGGAGCGCTGCGGCCGGGCGACCACATCGTCGCGCAGCGCGTGATGTACTGGGGACTGCGGCGGTGGCTGACGGACTTCTGCGCGGAGTGGGGCATCGGGCTCGACTTCGTCGACGCGGGGGAGCCGGGCACCATCGCGGCGGCCGTGCAGCCGGGGCGCACGCGGGTGGTGTGGATCGAAACCCCGGCCAACCCGACCTGGGACGTCGTCGACATCGCCGCGGCGGCCGAGGCCGCGCACGAAGCGGGGGCGTGGCTGGCGGTGGACAACACCGTGCCCACGCCGGTGCACACGCGGCCGCTGGCCCACGGCGCGGACGTGGTTTTCCACTCCGCCACCAAGATGCTCAACGGGCACAGCGACATCGTGGCGGGCGCGCTGGTCACAAACCAGCCCGACCACGCGCTGTGGCACCGCGTGCGCGCCACGCGGGCGCACGGCGGGGGCATCCTCGGCCCGTTCGAGGCGTGGCTGCTGCTGCGCGGCATGCGGACGCTCTACCTGCGCGCCGAGCGGGCGGCGGCGACGGCACAGGCCATCGCCGAGCACTTCGACCGGCACCCGAAGGTGAACGCGGTGCTCTATCCCGGCCTCCAATCCCATCCCGGCCACGCCACGGCGGCGCGGCAGATGGAACGCGGCTTCGGCGGCATGCTGTCCTTGCGGCTGGCGGACGGCCGCGCGGCGGCGGAACGGGTGCCCCATGCCTGCCGGACCATTCTGCCCGCGACCTCGCTGGGCGGGGTGGAGAGCCTGATCGAGCACCGCGCCGGCATCGAGGGGGCGGACAGCCCCGTGCCCGGCGACCTCGTGCGGCTGTCGGTGGGAATCGAGCACCCGGACGACCTGATCGCCGACCTGGAGCAGGCGCTGGATCGGGGTGCTTCGGGCCATAAAGGGCTGTGTTCCGGGCGCGGCGATAACCGGCATTGACAGGCGGCGGCGCACCCGCCTACATCGGGCGCACGCGGCGATCAGGGCCGACACGGATTGCTGCGGAGAGGTGGCCGAGCGGTCGAAGGCGCTCCCCTGCTAAGGGAGTAACCGGGTAATACCGGTTCGAGGGTTCGAATCCCTCCCTCTCCGCCATTCGCTTTGTTCTTCTCCAAAATGATACGCCAAGACACTCGGCCACGATGGTGGTTGTCCGCTTGGCGCGGGTGTGTCCGCCGACCGGGGCTGCGCAAAACGCCGGCGTCCCCTTGCCTTGGCGGTCCGGGACGGGACATTTTGCGGGTTCACGGCCCCGGCCTGCGCGCCCGTGCCGTCCCGCCACCGACCGGACCGATGTGGATGACCACCTCGCCCCTGACACGTCGCCGGCTGCTGACTGGAAGCCTCGCCGCCACGGCGGCGGCCGCGGTCCCCGCGCCGGCGGTGGCGATGCTCTCCGGGATGGTGCCGCGCTGGCCCGAGGCCGCACCGGTGATCGGCACGCTGGGCCGCTACACGGCGCGTCATGAGGATACCCTGCTGGACGTCGCGCGGCGCTTCGGGCTCGGCTACACCGAGATGGTGGCGGCCAATCGCGGCGTGGACCCATGGCTGCCGGGCGAGGGGACGGAGCTGGTCCTGCCCACGGCTCATCTGCTGCCCGACGCCGATCGCGAGGGCCTGGTGCTCAACCTCGCCGACCAGCGCGTCTACCGGTTCCGCGACGGCGTCGCGGTGGCCTCGCATCCCGTCGGCATCGGGCGTCAGGGCTGGTCCACGCCCACGGGGCGCACGGAGATCGTGGCGAAAACGAAGAACCCGGTGTGGCGCCCACCGGAATCCATCCGTGAAGAGAACCCGGACCTGCCGAAGGTGGTCCCGGCCGGGGACGACAACCCCTTGGGGCACTACAAGCTTGATCTGGGGTGGCCGACGTACCTCTTTCACGGCACCAACATGCCCTGGGGCATCGGCCGCCGCGTCAGCCACGGCTGCGTCCGCCTGTATCCCGAGGACATCGCCCGCTTTTTCGACCAAGTGGCCGTGGGCACGCCCGTCCAGGTGGTGGATCAGCCGGCCAAGCTCGGCTGGGTGGGTGGCACGCTGCTGCTGGAGGTGCACCCCAACCAGGAGCAGGCCAGCCAGCTCGCCCGAACGGGCAGCTTCGACCCGGCCGTCGTCAGCGACCTGCCGGGCCGTGTCGTGGCGCACGCGCAAGCGCGCGACGCCACGATCGACTGGCCCACGGTGGACCGCGTGATGCACGAGCGGCGCGGCATCCCCGAGCCCGTGGCCCGGCCGGAGCGGCGCAGCTGAGCCCTGTTCTACGCCACCTTGCCGTACTGACCGCCGCCACGGCCGATGCCCTGAACGCTCGCCAGGGTGTCCCAGTGGCGCAGCATCAGCAGGGCCACGAGCGCGGCCAGGGCGGGAATGCCGGCGTGGAAGAGGTGGTTCGGCCCCACGTAGGGATTCAGCAGGTTCTCGTAGCTCACCAGCATGCTCACCGCGTGGATCACCACGAAAAAGCCGGTCGAGACCAGCGGCACGGCGCCAATGGTGAACAGCAGGAGCATGACCGCCTGGATGGCGCCGATGACGTAGACGTGTGTGACCGTCAACTCCAGCCCGTAGAACTTGGCCCCGATGCCCACCATGCTGCTCGGCGCCACGAACTTCTCCACGACCCAGACGGCCAGGAAGATCGCCACGCTGAGCCGCAGGATCAGCAGCGCGATCGGCGCACGGGATTCCAGCATCGCGTTCCCCTCCACCCGATGAGCCGGCATGCTATGGTGCCGCATACCGGACGGTGCGCGCAACAAAGTATGTTGTTTCGCGCAATGGGTGTAGACCGCGGTGCTAGCTGTCGCTGGCGACGTCCTTCAGGAACGCGTCCACCTGGGTCGAGAGCGTGTCCGCGTGTTTGGAGAGGTTGTCGGCGGCCGAGAGCACGTCCCGGGCCGCGGTGCTGGCCAGCTCGGCTGTTTCGTTCACGCCCTGCATCTCGCTGGAGACGTTCTGCACGCCGCTGGCGGCCTCCTCGACGTTGCGGGAGATCTCCCGGGTCGAGGCGACCTGCTCCTCCACAGCCGAGGCGATCGAGGACGCGGCGTCGTCGATCTCGCGCATGTTGTCCGCCACGGTTTCGATCACGCCGACCGCCTGCTGCGTCTCGCTCTGCACGGCGCTGATGCGCTGGGTGATGTCTTCCGTGGCTTTCTGCGTCTGGTTGGCGAGCGTCTTCACCTCGTCGGCCACGACCGCGAAGCCCTTGCCGGCCTCGCCCGCGCGCGCCGCCTCGATCGTGGCGTTGAGGGCCAGCAGGTTGGTCTTCTCCGCGATGTCGTTGATCTGCTGCACGGCCTCGCCGATGCGGTCGGCCGCCTGGGCCAGGGACTGAACCTGGCTGCGCGCATTGTCGGTGCGCTCCCGCGCCGCCCGGGCGGTTTCGGAGGCGTGCTCGATGCGCGAGCCGACCTCGTCGATGGAGCTGGTGAGCTGCTGGGCCGCGGATGAAACGGTCTGGACGTTGCCCGCCGCGTGTTCGGCCGAGGCGCCGACCTTCTGCACCCGCGCGCTCGTGTCGGACGCCGCCTGCGACATCGTGTTGGCCGTCTGCTGGAGCTGCTGCGTGGCGCCCGTCACCGCGGTAACGATTTCCCCGACCTGGCTTTGCAGCCGGTCCGCCGTGTCGCGCATGGCACGCTCGCGCTCCTGCCGGGCGCGTTCGGCCGTCTGCTGCTGTTCCGTCACGTCCTGAGCGACCTTTTGAACGGCGGTCACGCGGCCCTGGCGGTCCTGGATGGGCATGTAGACCGCCTGGAGCCAGATCTGCTGGCCCTGCTTCGTCCGTCGCGGGAAGATCTTCTGAAAGGCCTCACCCTTGCGGAGGCTGCGCCAGAACTCACGGTATTCGTCGGATGCCTTCATGGCGTCGTCGACGAACAGCTTGTGGTTCTTGCCAACGATCTCGTCGAAGCGATAACCGACGGTGTCCAGAAAGTTCTGGTTCGCGTGCCGGATGGTTCCGTCGGCCGAAAATTGAATTGTGGCGAAATACTGCTCGATCACGGCGAGGAGCGCCTGCTCCCGGGCGCTCTTGCCCGTGTTGAAGAGTTTGCTCAACAAGCCGTCGCCGCTTGATGTGTCGCGCGTGTCCATGCCGGCTGGCCTTTCGGATGATCCAAAATCTTAAGGCCAAAAAACTGGAGAGGTGCGAGACGCGTCAACCATTTTCCGGACCGCCAGTGCGGGATTTCGGGGGTTGCGGGCGGTGGAAAACGGCGTCGTCAGGCCTGCCGCAGCCAGGTCACGGTGTCTTGAAGCGTGCTCATCAGGGGACGCGGATCGAAGCCCAACTCCTGCCTGGCGCGCGCACCGTCGAAGGGGCGCTGGCGGCAGGCGATGCGCACGCCGTCCAGCGGCGCCCGCGGGGCGCGGCCGGTGACCCGGTCGGCGACGACTTCGTCGGCGGCGGCGAAGCTCCGCGCCATCCAGCCGGGAATCACGCGGCTCGGCATGGGGGCGTTCGCCGCGCGGCTGAGCCGCTCCATGAACTGCGGCATCGTCACGTTCTCGCCCGCCAGGAGGTAGCGGCGGGCGCTGCGGCCGTGGTCGGCCGCCAGCAGGTGTCCCCAGGCCGCGTCGCGAACGTCCACCACGTTCATCATCGCGTCGATGGCCGCCGGGGTGCGGCCGGCCAGCATGTCCGTGACCATGCGGGTGGGCGGCGTGCGCGAGGCGTCGTTGGGGCCAAGCGGCATGGTCGGGATCAAGACCGTGGCCGGGAAACCATCGCGCGCGGCGGCGAGCACGGCCATTTCCGCCTCGCGCTTGCTGCGCGCGTAGGGGCCGATGACGTCGTCGGGCGTCAGCTCCAGGCTTTCGTCCAGGTGGTCCGGCAGGGGGCGGCCGGCCCGTGGCACCAGCACGGTTTCCGAGGAGGTGTGGACGAAACGCTCGAGCGTGGGCGTGCAGCGCGCCGCATCCAGCACGGTCTGCGTGCCCCTGCGGTTCACGCGGTCGAAGGCCGTCTTGTCGCGTGCCCAGAGTTCCGGAATTGCGGCCAGATGGAAGACCCGCCGGACGCCGTTCAACGCTTGGCGGACCGCGCCCGGATCGGTGACCGAGCCGACGCAGCGTTCCACGTCCGCCGGCAGGTCGCGCGGAGCCTGCAGGTCCAGGATGCGCACCGGCCGCCCCGCCGCGCGCAGGGCGTTGACGACGTGCCGGCCGAGAAAGCCCGCGCCACCCGTGACGAGGTCCATCACGCCTCCGTTTCGGCCATGCGCGCGTAGCCCCAGTGGGCCCGGTGCCGGTCCCAGTGCGTGTTCACCGCCGCGATCGTTTCGACGGAAACCTCCCGCGTGCGCTTGCTGTAGCGCGCCACGTGGTCGAGGTGCCGCTGCGCCGCCGTCAGCATCGCCTCGCGGTCGGGCAGGGCGAGGCGGTCGGCGACGTGTGCCACGGTGTCGAGCGGCCGCGCTTCCAGCGACTCGAAATCGACCTGGACGAATTGATGCGCGGGCAGCCCGGTCGTGTCGGCGAGCAGCGCGTCCATCATCCGCGGGTAGGTTTCGTTGGTCACGTTGTCCACCGTGCCGGGCGGCGTGTCCTGCAGCGCCAGCATGTCCAGCAGGTCGGTGAACATGCGGCGGGTGGAACTGTACACGTGATACGGGTTGCGGACGATGTGCACGATCCGCGCGTCGGGCCAGATCTTCAACAGCTCGCCGACGTGGGCTGTGTGCGCGGGGTTCTTCACCAGCACGCGCCGACCGCCGGCCGCGATGGAGACCTTGTCGGTGTAGCAGTGTACGGCCCGACGCCAGCGCGCGCGCTCGGCCTCGCCGCAGCCGTCGAAGAACAACCCCGCACGCATATGATCCCGGAGCCGACTGGGAAAGTAGACGCCGTGGTAGTAGGACGGCTGCGTCATCGCGGCCAGGCCGATTTCGTCCTCCTGCGGCGCCGTCTCCGTCACCTCCATCGGGTCGATGTGGCGCTCCTGCGGGATCGCCCGGCGCAGCAACGGTCGCAGCGCGCGCCCCAGCAGCAGGAAGTCCCACGGCAGCCCCGCCGGAATGGGCGTGGCGTAGGTGAACGCCGGGCTACCGCTGAGCAGGTTGAAGAGGTGCGTGGTGCCCGAGCGCCAGTGCCCCAGGATGAACACGGGCGGCTCGCCGCTCGCGCGGCCCCGCATGGCCGCGGTGTAGGCGCGTTCGGCCAGCGAAACCGGCGTGCGCCCGAGCCCGGAGCCGATCATGCCCGCCGCGGCCGGCCAGTGGCGCGGCGCCGGCGGGCCGTTGGCGGCGAAGAGGTGCGCCAGCGTGGCTGGGTTTGCGCCGGTCAGCGGGTGGATGGGGCGCGTCATGGATCCGGGTCGACGAGGTCGGGCCGGCGCGATCGTGGCAGGCCGGGCGGGGTGCGCCAAGCAGTGCCCGGTCACACCGTCGTCATTGGCAGAAGGCCACCGTCCGCGGCATCCTTCGCGAACGACGCGCGAGGCAGGCATGATTCCCCTGCGGGAGTTGATTGCTGTACTGCCCTCGCGTTACGTGATCAAATGATTCCAAGGAGCGCGGGAATCGCGGTATCCCGCTCCGCGCTTCGCGTACGGCGGTCCGCCCGGTGGGCGCGCCGATGCCGCGCGGTGCGTCCGCCCGGCGGACCAACTGAGCAAGACTTGAGGAGGCGCCGTGTCCGTCCCGCTTCGCCAACAAGCCCGCGTGGCCGCGTACATCATGAAGAAGCGGCTGCAGGGCCAGAAGCGCTACCCGCTGGTGTTGATGCTGGAGCCGCTGTTCCAGTGCAATCTGGAATGCCCGGGCTGCGGCAAGATCCAATACCCCAAGGAGATTCTCAAGCAGCGCCTGTCCGCCAAGGAATGCGTCGAGGCGGCTGAGGAATGCGGCGCGCCGGTGGTGTCGATCCCGGGCGGCGAGCCGCTGATTCACAAGGAAATCGACACGATCGTGAACGAGCTGGTGAAGCGCAAGTACTACGTGTACCTCTGCACCAACGCCATGCTCTTGAAGAAAAAGCTTCACCTGTTCGAGCCTAGCCCCTATCTGAACTTCTCGGTTCATCTGGACGGGCTGAAGGACGAGCACGACCGCGCCGTGAACCAGGAAGGCGTCTTCGAGACGGCCACCGAGGCCATCCAGGAGGCGACGCGGCGCGGCTTCCGTTGCACGGTCAACGCGACGCTGTTCGACGACGCGACGGCCGAGCGCGTGTCCGAGTTCCTGGACTACGTCTCGACTCTCGGCATCGAGGGCGTGACCGTCTCGCCGGGCTTCGCCTACGAGAAGGCGCCGGATCAGGAAAACTTCCTCAACCGTGCGCGGACCAAGACGCTGTTCCGGGACATCTTCCGCCGCGGCAAAGGCAAGGGTTGGAAGCTGGCGCAGTCCAGCCTATTCCTGGACTTTCTGGCCGGCAACCAGGACTATCGCTGCACGCCGTGGAGCAACCCGACGCGCAACGTTTTCGGCTGGCAGCGGCCGTGCTACCTCCTCAACGAGGGCTACGCCGACTCCTTCAAGCAGCTGATGGAGGAAACGGACTGGGCCCTGTACGGGACGGGCAACTATGAGAAGTGCGCCAACTGCATGGCCCACGTCGGCTACGAGGGCACGGCCGTCGAGGACGCGGTGCGCAACCCGCTGAAGGCGCTGTGGGTGCGCCTGCGCGGCGTAAAGACCGAAGGGCCCATGGCGCCCGAGATCCCGTTGGATCAGGCTCGGCCGGCGGAGGATCATCTCATCGATCTGATCGAGAGCGAGGGGGTGCCTGCCCCCGACAAGAGCCGCGACGCCGGCCGGACCCAGGAGCGCGAGCCCGCTCAGGAGGCCGGCTAACCGCCCCGCACGGCGGCGGCGTCCGCGGGGCGTCCGCCGCCCTGTTGTGAGCCGCCGGCCGTTGTGTCGAGAGGGAGCCGCCGCATGGCATCCACGAGCACGACCCCGTTGCTCGACCGCGTCCACGATCCCGAGGATCTGCGCGGGCTGGCCGACGACGACCTGCGTCAGTTGGCCGACGAACTCCGCCAGGAGGTGATCGACGCGGTCTCGCACACCGGGGGGCATCTGGGCGCCGGGCTCGGCGTGGTCGAGCTGACGGTTGCGATCCACTACCTCTTCAACACGCCCAAGGACCGTTTGATCTGGGATGTCAGTCACCAGTGCTATCCGCACAAGGTGCTGACCGAGCGGCGCGACCGCATCCGCACGCTGCGCCAGGGCGGCGGGTTGTCCGGCTTCACCAGCCGCAAGGAAAGCGACTACGACCCCTTCGGGGCGGCGCACTCCTCCACATCGATCTCCGCCGGCCTCGGGTTCGCCGTGGCACGCGACCTGCGCGGCGGGGACGAGAACGTCGTCTGCGTCATCGGTGACGGCGCGATGTCCGCCGGCATGGCCTACGAGGCCATGAACAACGCCGGCGCCATGAACTCGCGCCTGATCGTCATCCTCAACGACAACGACATGTCCATCGCCCCGCCGGTGGGTGCGATGAGCGCCTATCTTTCGCGCACGATCTCCTCGCGCTCCTACCGCACGATGCGCAACGCCGCGCGCGAGCTGGCGGATCAGTTCCCGCGCGCCTTCTCCACGGCCGCGCGCCGGGCGGAGGAGTACGCCCGCGGGCTGCTGACGGGCGGCACGCTGTTCGAGGAGATGGGCTTCTACTACGTCGGCCCCATCGACGGGCACAACCTTGACCACCTGCTGCCGGTGCTGCGCAACGTGCGCGACGCCGAGGGCGGCGGTCCCATCCTGGTCCACTGCGTGACGCAGAAGGGCAAGGGCTACGCGCCCGCCGAGGGCTCGGCGGACAAGTACCACGGCGTCGCCAAGTTCGACGTCGTCACGGGCAAGCAGAGCAAGCCCACGCCCCAGGCGCCCCAGTTCACCAAGGTCTACGCCGAGAGCCTGATCCAGGAAGCCGAGGACGACGAACGCGTCGTCGCCGTCACCGCCGCCATGCCCGGCGGCACGGGCGTCGACAAGTTCACCGAGCGTTTCCCCGACCGCGGCTTCGACGTCGGCATCGCCGAGCAGCACGGCGTCACCTTCTGTGGCGGGCTCGCCGCGGCGGGGTATCGGCCGTTTGCAACGATTTATTCGACCTTTCTGCAGCGTGCGTACGACCAGATCGTCCACGACGTGGCGATCCAGCAGCTTCCGGTGCGCTTCGCCATCGACCGCGCCGGCATGGTCGGCGCCGACGGCGTGACTCACCAGGGCTCCTACGACATCACCTACCTGGGCACGCTGCCGGGCTTCGTGCTCATGGCCGCCGCCGACGAGGCGGAGTTGAAGCACATGGTGGCGACGGCCGCGAGCATCGACGACCGGCCCAGCGCGCTGCGGTATCCGCGCGGCGAGGGCTTCGGGGTAGAGATGCCGTCACGCGGCGAGCCGCTGGCGATCGGGAAGGGCCGCGTGCTGCGCGAGGGCAGCACAGTCGCGATCCTGTCGTACGGGACACGGCTGTACGAAGCGCTCTCGGCAGCCGATTCCCTGGAAGCGCGCGGCCTGTCGACCACGGTGGCGGACGCACGTTTCTGCAAGCCGCTCGACACCGAACTGGTGGAGCGCTTGGCGCGCCAGCACGACGTCCTCGTCACGGTCGAAGAAGGGGCGGTCGGCGGCTTTTCGGCGCACGTCCTCACGCACCTGGCGCGTGCCGGCATGCTGGATCGCGGCCTTGCGGTGCGGCCGATGACGCTGCCGGACGCGTTCATCGACCACGGCAAGCCGTACGAGCAGTACGAGGAAGCGGGGCTGAATGCGCACCACGTCGCCGCGCAGGCCCTTCAGGCCCTCGGCTATAGCGACGCCGACGCCGCGCTGCTGCGCTCCGTCAGCGCGTGACCGCTGAGGGCCGTTATCCCGAGCCCTCGCCGTCGCTGCGCATCTCGGCGATGCGGCTTTCGATGCGGTCCAGCAGCGCCTGGAAGCCCTTGCGCTCCAGCACGCTGGTGTACTCCGAGCGCTTGGTCGCCATCTCGGAGTACTTCCCGTCCAGATAGATGTCCACGGCCTGCCAGCCCGAATCGCCTTGCCGCGTGAGATACTCGATCGTCACCGTGTCGCCGTTCGCCTTGGTCAGCTGCGTTGGCACCAGGATGCTGTCGCGCGGGCCGGGGCGGGGATCGAGCACCTCGAAGCTTTCCCCGTTGTAGCCGTCGAAGCGTGCGGCGAAGGTTGCCACGCTCATGCGCGCGAAATGGTCGACGAGGGTGTCGCGCTGTTGCTCGTTGAACGTCTTCCAGTGCGAGCCCACCGCCAGGCGCGTCATGAAGGTGAAGTTGAAGGCCTCCTGCAGCACAGGCGAGAGCTTGTCGTAGCGGCCCTGGAACCCGAGGCTCCCGGCTTTCTGCATCGTTTCCAGAAGGGTGTCGGTCAACGTCCGGATGGGCGCGGTGGCGGCGTCCGGCACATCCGCCGCGGCGCGCGGCGCCGTGGGCGCGGTCACGGCAAGGAACGCGGCGGCAATGATCGCGAGCACAGCGCGGCGGCGCATGGGCGCTCTCCTCTGGACACGACTCAGGATGGGCCGGGGCCGCGCGCGACCCCGCCGAACACGGTAGTCGTAACATCGGTGACGCGGCGCGTGCGCACAAGATGCGGTGAACAGGTGAGGACATGACCGACTGGATGATGCGCACGTGCCCGGCGTGGCTGGGCGCCTGGGCCGCGTGGGTGCAGCGCTGGCGCTACGGCGTGCTGGCCGTGGCGGTGGTGCTGACGCTGGCCGCTGTGGTCGGCGTGCAGCGCAACCTCGGCATTTCCACCGACACCGTGGACATGATCTCGCCCGAGGAGCCCTTCCGCCAGCACGCCAAGGCCTTCAACGACGCCTTCCCGGGGCTCAACAACGCCATCCTCGCCGTGGTGGACGGCCCCACGCCCGAGGCCGCCGACATCGCCGCCGAACGTTTCGCCGACCGCATGCGCGGGGCCGAGAGCGTGCAGCAGGTCTACCAGCCGGCCGGCAGCTTCCTGCGCCAAAACGCTTTCCTCTTTCTCAAGCAGGACAAGCTTGGACGCGTGCTCGACCGCCTGGCGTCGGCGGAGCCCGTGCTGGCCGCACTCGCCGAGCAACCGAACATGGCCGGCTTGGCGGACATGCTGCGCCTCGCCGCCGAGCGGCGGGAGGAGTTGCCGCCGGACGCGCTGAGCGCGCTGCTCTCGGAAATGGCCGTGAGCACCGAGGCCATGGCCGAGGGCCGCCCGCGCAAGCTGTCGTGGCAGGCGCTCTTCGCGCCGGCGGACGGCGAGCAGCTGGCGCGCACCCAGCAGTTCGTGATCGTCCAGCCCGAGCTGGACTACGACCGCCTCAAGCCCGCCAGCGAGGCCATCGCCGCGGCGCGGGCCGCCCAGGCCGGCGTCAACGAGGGCGGCGCCGGTCGCGTGCGCCTGACCGGCGAGGCCGTGATCGAGCACCAGGAACTGATCACGGTGGAGTCCAGCGGCGTGCGCGCAGCCCTGCTGTCGCTCGTCGCGGTCGCCGCGATCCTTCTCATCGGCCTGCGCGCGCCCCGGCTGGTGACGTGCAGCCTGATCACGCTCGTCCTCGGGCTGATCTGGACAGCCGGGATCGCGGCCGTGGTCGTGGGCGAGCTGAACCTGATCTCCGTCGCCTTCGCGGTGCTCTTCCTCGGCCTGGGGATCGACTTCTGCATCCACTTCGCCCTGCGCTACCGGGAGGAGCGGCGCAACGGGACGGCCGCCACGATCGCCGCCACGGGGCGCGGCGTGGGCTGCGCGCTGCTTTTGAGCGCGGTGTGCGCGGCGCTCGGCTTCTTCTCCTTTCTGCCGACGGCGTATCGCGGCTTGGCGGAACTGGGGCTCATCGCCGGGATCGGGATGTTCGTGGCCGTGGGCGCCAGCCTGACGGTGCTGCCCGCGCTGCTGGCGGTATGGCGCCCGCGCCGCGGCTTCGGCGAGCCGCCGCACGTCGTGGCGAAGGAACGGCGGCTGGTCGCGAACCACGGCCGCAAGGTGCTGCTCGGCGCGCTGATCGTCGGCGTCGTCGGCCTGGTGCTGGCGTCGCGCACCACCTTCGACTTCAATCCAATGAACCTGCGCGATCCCGACGCGTCCTCCATCCAGGTTTTCAACGAGATCGCCGGCGACCCGGACACGACGCCCTACGTCGTCAACGTCCTGGCCGAGAGCCCGGACGCGGCGCAGCGGGTGGCCGAGCGCTTCCGCACGGCCGAGGGTTTCGGCCGGGTGCGCACGCTCGCCAGCTACGTGCCCGAGAACCAGGACGCCAAGCTCGCCGCCATCGAGGAAGCCAGCTTCTTCCTCGCCCCCCTCTTCGGGGCGCGGGGCGAGCGAAACCTGGAGCCGGCCGCGCGCCGCGACGCCTACCGCACGATCCGGGAGTCCCTGGCAACGCTCGCGGCCGGCGAGGACGCCAACGCCGAGGCCGCGCAGCGCGTCCTCACGGAACTGGACAGGCTCGGCGATCCGCCGGATCTGGCGGCGCTGAACGCGCGCTGGACCGATTATCTGCCGCGTACCCTGGACTTCGTGCGCGGCGCGCTCTCGGTGGAGGGTGTCGAGCGGGATGATCTTCCGGCCGATCTGGCCGAACGCTGGGTCAGTGCGGATGGCCAGGCCCGCGTGCAGGTGCAACCCGCCACCGCGCTCGAAGACAACGCGGCGCTGCGCGCGTTCGCGCAACGCGCCCTCGATGTGGACCCGCGCGCCACGGGCGCCCCCGTCATCATCCACGAGGCCTCGAACGCCGTGGTGGCGGCGTTCCGGCAGGCGACGACCTACGCGGTGATCGCCATCGTGCTGTTGCTGGCCGTGACACTGCGCCACCTGCCGGACGTCCTGCTGGCGCTCGCCCCGCTGGCGCTGGCATCGGTGCTGACGCTGGGGACGGCCGTGCTGGCCGGCATCGCGCTGAACTTCGCCAACGTGATCGTGCTGCCGCTGCTGCTCGGGCTTGGGGTGAGCAGCGGCATCCACCTCGTCCTGCGCGCGCGGCAGGTCGCGGCGATCGACCAGGTGTTCGCCACCTCAACGCCGCGCGCCGTGCTGCTGAGCGTGCTCACCACGCTGGCGTCCTTCGGCACGCTCGTCCTCTCCGACCACAAGGGCATGAGCAGCATGGGCGCGCTTTTGACCCTGGCGATCACCTTCATTCTGATCTCCGTCCTGGTCGTGCTGCCGTGCCTGATCGCGGCGGTCGCGCCGTATCACGCCCGGGGAACCGGCGTGCGGGCGGCGCGCAAGGACTGACCGGAGGACGGCATGCAGCTGTTCGGGGTGGCCCTCGTGGCCGTGGCCGCGCTGGCGTGGGCGGTGCTGCTGCTGGACCGGGGCGGCTTCTGGCGCCTGCGCGAATGGCTGCCCGAGCCGGCGGAACGGCGGACGTGGCCGGGCGTGGCCGTGCTCATCCCTGCCCGCAACGAGGGGGCGACGATCGCGGCGACCGTGGAGAGCGTGCTCGGCCAAGCCTACGCGGGCGAGCTGCACGCGATCGTCGTCGACGACCAGAGCGACGACGGCACGGCGGCGCAGGCGCGCCTGGGCGCCGAGCGGGCAGGGGCCGCGGGCCGACTTGCCGTGATCGGCGGCACCACGCCGCCGCCGGGCTGGACGGGCAAGCTGTGGGCGCTGGAGCAGGGCTGGGGCGCGCTCGACGAGACCGGCTGGCGGCCCGATTACCTCTGGCTCACCGACGCCGACATCACGCACGTCCACGACACCCTGGCGCGGCTGGTGACGAAGGCCGATGCGGACCGGCGCGATCTCGTCTCGCTCATGGTGCGGCTGTCCGCGGACGGCCCGTGGGCGAAGCTGGCGATCCCGGCGTTCATCTTCTTCTTCCGCAAGCTCTACCCCTTCGCCTGGGCCAACGATCCCAAGGCGCGCACGGCCGCCGCGGCGGGCGGCTGCGTGTTGCTGCGCCGGCGGGTGCTGGCGGCGGCGGGCGGCTTCGACGCCATCCACGACGCCCTGATCGACGACTGCGCCCTTGCGAGGGCCATCAAGCGCGCCGGCAGCGGGCGCATCTGGCTCGGCATGGCGGACCGATCGCACAGCCTGCGCCCCTACACCGCGCTCGGCGAGGTGTGGCACATGGTCGCGCGCACGGCCTACGCGCAGCTGCGCAACAATCCGTTGCTGCTCGCGGGCACGGTGACCGGCATGCTGACGCTCTACGTCGCGCCGCCGCTCGCTGCGCTGACGTGGCCGTGGCACGCGAACCCCGCGGCCGGTGCACTGGGATTGGCGGCCTGGCTGGCGTCAGCCGTGGCCTTTGCGCCGACGCTGCGGCACGACGGCCGCTCCCCGGCGCTTGCGCCGCTGCTGCCCGTGGCGGCGGCGGCCTATACGCTCATGACCCTGGATTCCGCCCGCCGCTACCATCTTGGACGTGGCGGCCTGTGGAAGGGCCGGGCGCAGGCGGCCAACACGCGCGCATCACAAGGCCGCGAGACCGGTCCGTCGGACTACTCCTGACGATCCCGGCTCTTGTGGGTGCTGCAAGCTTTTCTTAACGTTCCCCACGTTCTCGCGGCCGCGCGTTCACGGCGTGGTGCCGCCATTCCCCGGATCGCGACGACCCGGTCCCCACACGACGGAGACGAGCCTTCATGGACACACAGCGAGCCGACCACGCTACAGCGACCGTCCGCGAGGCGTCCGCGCACGCGCACGCAGCCGGCGCGGCGGGGGACCTGCTGAGCGAGGTGGACTCGCGGATCGAGCGCGCCGCGCAGGCCCTGCGCGAGCGCCAGAAGGCCGACGGCCACTGGATCTGGGAGTTCGAGGCCGACGCCACGATCCCCTCGGAATACATCCTGCTGCGCCACTTCCTGGGCGAGGAGGACGACGGCGAGACCGAGGCCAAGATCGGCCGCTACCTGCGCCGCATCCAGAAGTCGGACGGCGGCTGGCCGCTGTTCCAGGCGGGCTTCACCGACCTCTCGGCGACGGTGAAGGCGTATTACGCCCTCAAGATCATCGGTGACGATCCCGAGGCACCCCACATGCGCCGGGCGCGCGCGCACGTCCTGGCGCTGGGCGGCGCGGCCAAGGCGAACAACTTCACGCGCATCACGCTGGCGTTGTTCGGGCAGGTGCCGTGGCGGGGCGTGCCCACGATGCCGGCGGAGATCGCGCTGCTGCCGCGCTGGTTCCCCTTCCACATCGACAAGGTGTCCTACTGGTCGCGCACGGTGATCATGCCGCTGGCGATCCTGATGGCGCGCAAGCCGCTGGCGGCGAACCCGCGCGGCGTGCATATCCGCGAGCTCTTCACCACGCCGCCGGAGCAGGAAACCGACTACATCGACAACCCCACGGGCAGCACGATCGGGGACATCTTCGTCGCCGCCGACAAGCTGGTGAAGGTCATCGACCGCGCCATGCCGCGCCCCATCCGGCGCAAGGCCGAGCAGCGCGCCGTCGACTTCATCCGCCCGCGCCTGAACGGCGAGGACGGCCTGGGCGCGATCTTCCCGGCCATGGCGAACGCGGTCATGGCGTTCTCGGCTCTCGGCTATCCGGAGGATCATCCGGACCGCGTCACCGCGCGCCAGAGCATCGAAAAGCTGCTGCTCGACCGCGGCGAGGAGATGTACTGCCAGCCCTGCCTCTCGCCGGTCTGGGACACCGCGCTCACCGCCCACGCCATGATGGAGGCGAACGAGCCCGGCGCGCACGAGGCGGCGAAGGCGGCCTGCGACTGGCTGGCCGAGCGCGAGATCACCCACGTGAAGGGCGACTGGGCCGTGCGCAAGCCGGACCTTGAGCCCTCCGGCTGGGCGTTCCAGTACCGCAACGACTACTATCCGGACGTGGACGACACGGCCGTCGTGGGCATGCTGCTCGACCGCGTGGACCCGGACGCCTACGCCGAGCCCATCCGGCGCGCAACCACCTGGATCGAGGGCATGCAGAGCAGCAACGGCGGCTGGGGCGCCTTCGACGTCGACAACACCTACCACTACCTCAACCACATCCCGTTCTCGGACCACGGCGCGCTGCTGGACCCGCCGACCGCCGACGTCTCCGCGCGCTGCCTGGGGATGCTGGTGCAACTCGGCCACGAGCGCGGGCACCCGTCCGTCGATGCGGCGATTCAGTACCTGCTCAACGAGCAGGAAAAGGACGGCTCCTGGTACGGGCGCTGGGGCGTCAACTACGTCTACGGCACCTGGTCCGCGCTGAGCGCGCTCACCGCCGCCGGGCTGGAGCCCTCCCACCCGGCCATCCGCGACGGCGTCGCCTACCTCAAGGCCTCGCAGCGCGCCGACGGCGGCTGGGGCGAGGACTGCGCCACCTACTGGGACGAGGCCCGCGGCGAGTCCAAGGACAGCACCCCCTCGCAGACCGCGTGGGCCCTGCTCGGCCTCATGGCCGCCGGGGAGGTGGAGAGCGAAGCCGTCCACGAGGGCGTGCGCTTCCTGCTGCGCCAGCCCATGCAGGGGCCGAACTGGGAGGAGGTGCTTTGGACCGGCATCGGCTTCCCGCGCGTCTTCTACCTGAAGTACCACGGCTACAGCGCCTACTTCCCGCTGTGGGCGCTGGCGCGCTACCGCACGCTCATGCGCAGCAACACGCGCGCGCTCGGAACTGGCGTGTGAGGCAGCCGTGAGCCGCATCGCCGCCGTCACCGGGCTGGCGTCGGAGGCGGCGGTTCTGCGCGCTGCGGCGGAGAGGGGCGGCGTCGAGCTGACGGTGCGCCCCGCCGGCGCCGATCCCCAGCGAACGAGCGAGGTGGCCGCCGAGCTGCTGGCGCAATCGCCCGATCTGCTGGTCAGCTTCGGCCTTGCGGGCGCCTTGTCCGGCGCGCTGCGCTCCGGTGACGCGCTCCTGCCGGAAGCCGTCATCGACCCCGAGGGGACGCGCCGGCCGGTCGATGCCCGCTGGCACGCGGCCGTGGCGGCGGCGTGCGATCGGCCGCCGGTGAGCGGCGATATCGCCGGCGCCGACGCGGCCGTGACCACCCCGCAGGCGAAGCTGGCCCTGGGCGAGCGCACGGGCGCGGCGGCGGTGGACATGGAAAGCCACATCGTCGCCCGCGCGGTCGAGCGGGCCGGGGTGCCGTGGCTCGTGCTGCGCGCCGTCAGCGATCCGGCGAACCGGGCCGTGCCGCCCGCGTTGCTCGATCTGGTGCGGCCCGACGGCGGGGTGCGCTGGCAGGGTATTCCCCGCGCGCTGCTGCATCCGCTGGCGCTCCGGGCTTTGGCGCGCGACAGCCGCACGGCCCATGCCACGCTTAGCGCGTTGGCGGACGCCTTGATGCGCGCACCGCATCACCTGCGCGAATCCTGACCAACCCGATCCACTTGTTCCGGCTCGCGAAAAGGCACATATCGTCCACGGCAAGCGGGTTGCGCCCGGGCGCGCCCGCCGGACGAGGGAGCCGGCCGTGGAGACCCCTTTTCCCACCGCGATCCGTCACCGCCCGCACACCGCCGTCATCGGCGGCGGGGTGAACGGACTCGGCATTGCCTGGACGCTGGCGCGGGCCGGGTGCCGTGTGGACGTCTACGACGCCGGGGAGCCCGGCACCGCCGCGTCCTGGGCCGCGGCCGGGATGCTCGCCGCGGGCGCGGAAGCCGAGCCGGGCGAGGAAGCGCTGACGAACTTGGGCCGGCTGAGCCAGCGCCTGTGGCCCGACTTCGCCGAGGCGGTGCGCGCGGCCAGCGGCATCGATCCCGAATACCGCACCGACGGCCTGCTGATCGCGGCGATCACGCGCGACGAGGCCGAGCGCGTGCGCTGGAATTACCAGTACCAGCGCGAGCAGGGCATCCCCCTGGATTGGCTGACTGGGCCGCAGCTTCGCGAGCGCGAGCCGCACCTGACGCGCCACGTCCAGGGCGGGGTTGCCAGCCACGACGACCACCAGGTCAACAACCGCGCCCTGACGCGGGGGCTGCGCAAGGCCGCCGAAGCCGCCGGCGCGTGCGTGCATGCCAACACGCCGGTCGAGGCGGTCGTCACCGAGGGCGGCCGGGCCACCGGCGTCCGCGTGGGCGGCGAAACCGTGTCGGCGGACGCCGTGGTGCTCGCCGCCGGGGCGTGGAGCCACGGCGTCGCGGGCGTGCCCGAGGCCGCGCGCCCGCCGGTGCGCCCGGTGAAGGGGCAGATGCTCAGCCTGCGCATGGATCCCGAGGCGCCGCTGCTCCGCCACGTGCTCTGGGCGCCCACGGTCTACCTCGTGCCGCGGCGGGACGGCACCCTGGTGATCGGCGGCACGGTGGAGGAAAACGGCTTCGACACCACGATCACGGCCGGCGGGCTGTACGCCATCCTGCAGGCCGCCTGGCGCGCGGTGCCGGCGATCGAGGATCTGCCGGTGCAGGAAACCTGGGTCGGCTTCCGCCCCACCAGCCGCGACGACGCACCGATCCTGGGGCGGTCCAGCGTCGACGGCCTGTGGCTCGCCACGGGGCACCACCGCAACGGCATCCTGCTGGCGCCGCTGACGGCGCAGGCGGTGGCCGCCGAGATCCTGAGCGGCGAGCGCGTGCCCGAGCTGGCGCCCTTCGGGCCCGAGCGCTTTACGCGCGGCCGGCCGGCTGCGATGGAGGCAACATGAGCGCGAGCAGCAGCATCACGGTCAACGGCGAGGCGCGTGATCTCGCCGAGCGAGCCGTGCGCGAGATCGTGGAGCACGAAGGGCTGGACCCCGAGCGCCGCGGGCTGGCCGTGGCCGTCGACGGCGCGGTGGTGCCGCGTCGTGACTGGGCGACCACGCACGTGCCGGCGGGCGGGCAGGTGGAAATCGTCAAGCCCTTCGCGGGAGGCTGACCGGCCATGACGCAGCTCAATCCGACGCCGGAGGAGGCGGCGGAGGCGCCGCCTGCGGGCCTCACCATCGCCGGCTGTACGTTGGAGTCGCGTCTGCTCATCGGAACGTCCGGCTATCCCAACCGCCAGATCATGCTGGACGCCATCGAGGCCAGCGGCGCGGAACTCGTGACCGCCGCCATCCGGCGCATCTCGCTGGAGGGCTACGCCGAGAGCGTTCTGGACCTTCTGCGCCACAAGACCATCCTGCCCAACACGGCCGGCTGCGAGACCGCGCGCGACGCCGTGCTGACGGCGCAGCTCGCCCGCGAGGCGCTGGAGACGAACTGGGTCAAGCTGGAGGTCATTGGCGACCGCGAAACCCTCTACCCGGATGTCGAGCAGCTGGTGAAGGCGGCCGACGAGCTGGTGCGCGACGGCTTCGTGGTCCTGCCCTACACGACGGAGGATCCCGTCGTGGCCCAACGGTTGATCGACGCGGGTTGCGCGGCCGTGATGCCGCTGGGCTCGCCCATCGGCTCGGGGCAGGGCATCGCCAACCCCTGGGCGATCGAGTTGATCTGTTCGCGCAGCCCCGTGCCGGTGATCCTGGATGCCGGGATCGGAACCGCCTCGGACGCCGTGCAGGCGATGGAACTCGGGTGCGAGGGCGTGTTGCTGAACACCGCCGTTGCCAAGGCGCGCGAGCCGGTCCGCATGGCCCGGGCCATGCGCGCGGCCGTGGACGCGGGCGCCGACGCGCGCCGGGCAGGGCGGATGCCGAAGCAGGCGACGGCCGAGCCCTCCAGCCCGCAACTGGGACTGATCGGATCATGATCCTGCCGCGCCCCCGCCTGATGCTGATCACCGACCGCCACCAGGCGCGCCACGGTCTGGACGCGGCCGTCGAGGGCGCGCTGGAAGGCGGCTGCCGCTGGATCAGTGTCCGCGACCGCGACATGAGCAGCCGCGATCGCCGCAGCATGGCCCGGCGCATCGTCAAGCTGGCCCAGCGCTACGGCGCGGTGACGACGCTGCACGGCGACGTCGCCGGGGCGGAAGCCGCCCGCGCCGACGGCGTCCACGTGGGGCAGGGCACCTCGCCGGGGGCGGTCCGCGACATCCTGGGCGGCACCGCCTTTGTCGGCGCGTCCGTCCATTCCTGGGACGAGGCCGAGTACGCTCAGGCCCACGGCGCCGACTACGTGACCGTCAGCCCCGTCTTCGAAACCCGCAGCAAGCCCGGCTACGGTCCCGCGCTGGGACTCGACCTCCTGGAAGAGTTCTGCGACGCGCTCAGCACGCCGGTCGTGGCGCTGGGCGGCATTACCCCGGACAACGCGCGCGACTGCCTGGACGCGGGCGCGCAGGCCGTCGCCGTCATGGGCGAAATCATGCGCGCCGACGATCCGCGCGCGATAACGGCGCGCTACATCGAGGGGTTGCGGGTCGTGTGAACCGGACCCGGGGCAACCGGTGCGCCGTCTTCACGGCTTGTCAAGAAAGGCTTGCTTAACCTCGATATCATCCGTATATGCGGGTTCCACAGTAAAGAACCGGGTTGTTCAGAAAAACGACGCCGAAGGGGTGTAAAATTGACCATGCAGCGGCTGGATCAGCTCGAGGCGCAGTCCGTGTATATCCTGCGCGAGGCGTACGCGAACATTTCACCCCTCGGCATGCTGTGGTCGTTGGGGAAGGACTCCAACGTCATGGTCTGGCTGTGCAAGAAGGCGTTCGGCGGCCACGTTCCCTTCCCGGTGATCCACGTGGACACCGAAAAGAAGTTCCAGGCCATGTACGAGTTCCGCGACGGCTATTCGAAGGAATGGGGCCTGAACCTTCAGGTCTACACGTGCCCGCCGATCGAGGAGGTCGACCCGACGCTCCCGCACGCCGCGCGCTCGGCCGCGCGGAAGACGGAGGGCTTGAAGCGCCTGATCCGTGAGTACGGCTACCGCGGCATCATCGCCGGCATCCGCCGCGACGAGCAGGCCACGCGCGCGAAAGAGCGCGTCTTCTCGCCGCGCGACGAGAACATGCAGTGGGACTTCCGCGACCAGCCCCTGGAGTTCTGGGATCAGTTCAAGACGGACTTCCCGCCCGAGTCGCACGTGCGCATCCACCCCCTGATGAACTGGACGGAAGTGGACATCTGGCGCTACGTCCAGCGCGAGAACATCCCGGTGGTGCCGCTCTACTTCGCCAAGGACGGCTGGCGCTACCGCTCGCTGGGCGACCACGACATCACGCACCCGGTCCAGTCGGACGCCAGCTCGATCGAGGAGATCATCGCCGAGCTGGAGACGACGAAGGCGCCCGAGCGCGCCGGCCGCGCCATGGATCACGAAAGCGAAGACGCTTTCGAGCGTCTGCGCTCCGCCGGATATATGTAAGGAGGCCGCCACGATGGCGATCGCGCAGCCCAACGCGCCCTGGCAGGCCCGCGAATTGGCGAAACTGGTTTTCGTGGGCCACGTCGATCACGGGAAGTCGTCGCTGATCGGCCGGCTGCTCTACGACACGGACAGCCTTCCGGACGGCAAGTTCGAGGAGCTGAAGGCCATGAGCGAGCGGCGCGGCATGCCGCTCGAGTGGTCCTTCCTGCTGGACGCCTTCCAGGCCGAGCGCGATCAGGCGGTCACGATCGACACGACGCAGATCCAGTTCAGGACGGAGCAGCGCGACTACACGATCATCGACGCGCCGGGCCACAAAGAGTTCCTGAAGAACATGGTCACCGGCGCGGCGAACGCGGACGCGGCGGTGCTCGTGGTCGACGCGCGCGAGGGCGTGCAGGAGCAGACGCGCCGGCACGGCTACCTGCTGCACATCCTGGGCATCAAGCAGGTCGCCGTGGCCGTGAACAAGATGGATCTGGTGGACTTCGACGAGCAGCGCTTCGCCGAGGTCTCCCAGGAGGTCACGCACTACCTCAACAGCATCGGCGTCGATCCCACCTACATCGTGCCGATCTCGGCGCGCGACGGCGACAACATGGCCACGCGCTCCGAGCGCACGCCGTGGTACGACGGCAAGACGGTGCTGGACGCGCTGGACAGTTTCCACGTCCTGACCATCCCCACGGAGCAGCCGCTGCGCTTCCCCGTGCAGGACGTCTACAAGTTCGACGACCGCCGTCTGATCGCCGGGCGGATCGAATCCGGCATCCTGCGCCAGGGCGACACCCTGCTGTTCTCGCCGTCGAACAAGACGGTGCGCGTGCGCTCGATCGAGGCGTTCAACCGCGATCCAAACCCGGTGGAGGCGCGCGCCGGCGAGTCCGTGTCCATCACGCTGGACGAGCAGCTCTTCCTGGAGCGCGGCGAGATCGCCAGCCACGAGGACAATGCGCCCAAGCTCACCAACGTCTTCAAGGGGCGCATCTTCTGGTTCGGCCACGAGCCGCTGGAAGCCGGCAAGACGCTGAAGATGAAGCTGGCCACGCGCGAGGCCCGCGTGACGGTGCAGGCGATCGACAGCGTCATCGACACCGACACCCTGGCATCCAGGCCCGCCGAGCAGGTCGGGCGCAACCAGATCGCCGAGGTGGTCCTGCGCAGCAAACAGGTGCTGGCCGTGGACGAGTTCCACGACATCATGCGTACGGGCCGCTTCGTCCTCAT
The DNA here is from genome assembly GCF_900100655.1 of Limimonas halophila. NCBI lineage: Bacteria > Pseudomonadati > Pseudomonadota > Alphaproteobacteria > Rhodospirillales > Rhodovibrionaceae > Limimonas > Limimonas halophila. Next base: position 428,499 of record NZ_FNCE01000002.1, on the reverse strand, counting down.
CGACGGCTACGACGCGGTCGCCGGCGGCGTGCTCTCCATGGAGGGCTACCCTGACCAGCGCCGGGCGCTGCAGGTGAAGTCCACCAACGTCTACAGCGTCGAGCACCGCGTGCCCGCTGAGGCCCGGCACGAGCGCAACGGCCACATCGGCGGCGTGCTCTGGTTCACCGGGCTGTCCGGCGCGGGCAAGTCCACGCTGGCGATGGAGGTGGAGAACCACCTCTTCCGCAAGGGCTATCAGGTCTATGTGCTGGATGGCGACAACGTGCGCCGCGGGCTGAACGCGAACCTTGGCTTCTCGCCCGACGACCGCGCGGAAAACATCCGCCGGGTGGGCGAGGCCGCGGCGCTCTTCGCGGATGCCGGCTTCATCGTCATCACCTCCTTCATCTCGCCCTACCGGGCCGACCGCGAGCGCGCCCGGGCGGCGGGCCGTGGCCAATTCCACGAGATCTACGTCCACGCCGATCTCGAAACCTGCGAGAAGCGCGATCCCAAGGGGTTGTACCGCCGCGCCCGGGCCGGCGAGATCCAGGATTTCACGGGAATCCACGCGCCCTACGAGCATCCGGTCGATCCGGAGTTGGTTGTCGATACCACGGGCGAGGCTGTCGAGGCGTGCACGCAGCAGGTGCTGGACTACGTCGAGAGCAAGTTCTCGCTTCATCCGTCAAAGCGCGTCGAAGTCGTTTAAAGGTGTGATCAAATGAGACTGACCGGCCGTTGGGCTGGTCAGTCTTTTTTATTGCTATCCTGTTGGGTAACCCTACCGAATCCGTTTAGCTTGAACTGCCATAAGGGCGCTGGTAGCCTTCCTACCCGTTGATCGACGCGCCGCTGTCTTGCCGTGCGGCGTGCTCGGCGGACCATCCGGCGGCGGCGTGCCGCGTGTTCAACGGATCGGGGGGCCGGTGATGGTGCGGATTTCAGGCGGAGCGATCCGAAGCCGGCTGGACAGGACATTTCGCGATCGCACCCTGCTGCTCCGCGACAACGCCGGCATCCGCAGCCTCCACATCAGCGCGCGCGCCCAGAAGATCGCCGCGGGGTCGGTGTGTGCGTGCGCCCTGACGCTTGTTGCGGCCCTCGGGGGGATGGCCTGGCAGCACGAGGCGCTGGAAAGCCGCCAGGCGGAGATTGCGAGCCTGCGCGCCCAATACAGCGACCTTCAGGGCCGTATCGCGGGTTTGCGCGACACCGCCGACGACATCGTGGCCAACGCCGACATCGAAACGACGCAGGACGGGCAGCCCGACGGTGGCCCGGTCGCCGCCGTGCGCGACAACCTGACGGACCTTGCCGCCGCCAACCGCAAGCTGACGCAACGCATCGCCCGCGTTCGGGCGGGTGTTCGCGGCGCCGACGCGCGGGCCGAAGAACTGGCCGCGGAGCGCGACCGCCTGCGTCGGCAACTCGCCAACGCCGAGGCGGCGCTTGCCAAGGTCACCCGCCAGCGGGAAGAAGCGCGGCAAGCTCGCGCGGACCTGGGAACGGAATTGACCGCGCAGCGCGCGCACCGGCAGGCGGAGGCGGCGGGGCGCGCCCACGCGGAAGCGCACGCCGACCGGCTCACGGCGCGCTTGGACATGGCCCGCGACCGGGTTACGGCGCTGCGCGACGAACTCAAGGCGGTCGAGGCGCGCTTGACCGCGAGCCGCACGCGGCATCAGGCGCTCCTGGCCGAACGCGCGCGGCTGGCGGACAACGTGCGCGCGCTTGAGGGACGCCTGGGGCTGTCGTCCGGCGACGGCCGCAACCTCATGGCGCGCGTCAGCGCTGTCGCGAAGGCGCTGCGCGACGCGCAACAGGACAAGCGGTCCCTCGCCAGCACACGCAACAAGCTTCGCAAGCGCGTGGCCAGCCTGGAAAGCGAGCTGTCCAAGCTGCGCGAGCGTGATCTCGGCCTGTTCAAGCACTTTGCCGAGCGCACCGGCTCGGGGCTGACGCGCGTTCGCGAAACCGTGGCCATGACGGGCGTAGACGTGGACAAGCTCGTGCGCCGCGTGAAAACCGCGCACGCCGGCGCCAAGGGCGGTCCGCTGGTCAAGCTCGACGCACCGGTGAACGACCCGATCGCCAAGCACGCCAGCCGGCTGAGCCGCAAGATGCGCCGCATGCTGGCATTGCAGGAAGCGCTGGGCTCGATGCCGCTGACGGCGCCGGTGGAGTCGTACTGGATCAGCAGCTACTTCGGAAAGCGCCGCGATCCCTACACCGACGAGTGGGCCATGCACGAAGGCCTGGATTTGGCCGCGGATGCGGGCTCGGCCGTGAAGGCGACCGCGCCGGGCAAGGTGGTGTTCGCCGGGCACCGTGCCGGCTACGGCCGCATGGTCAAGGTTGACCACGGCCTGGGGCTGGTCACGGTGTACGGCCATCTCAAGGAGATCCGCGTGCAGCAAGGCGAGCGCGTCGGCCACCGTGAAAAGGTCGGCGAACTGGGCAACACCGGCCGCAGCACCGGGCCGCACGTTCACTACGAAGTGCGGATGGACGGCGATCCGGCGGACCCGATGAAGTTCCTGAAGGCGGGGAAGCATGTTTTCAAAGGGTAAGCCCGCGGCACACGAGCCGGCTCCGGCCGAGCGCTCCAGCCGCAAAGCCAGCGACGTCCCTTCGATCATCAGCCCGGACATGGCCGTTACCGGCAACCTGACGAGTTCCGGGGACATCCAGGTGGACGGCCGCGTCGACGGCGATGTCGAAGCCGCCAACCTGACGATCGGCGAACACGGCGCGATCGAAGGCACGATCCGGGCGCGGACGGTTCAGGTTCACGGCAGCGTGTCCGGCGAAATCCAGGCCAGCTCGGTTACGCTGGCGGCGACCGCCCGCATTCACGGCGACATCGTCCACGAGAGCCTGGCGATTGAGGCGGGGGCGTATCTCGACGGTCACTGTCGGCGCCGGGATACCAGCCAGCAGCAGCCGGCCGCCGCCAGTGCCGGCGACAGCGCCGCTGCGCGCCCCAAGGCCGGCAAGCGGTCGGGTGGCGCGTCTCAAGGAAGCCGGAGCGCGAACGGCGATAGCGGCAGCGGTCCGGGCGAGGAAGCGGCGACCACCGCCGACGGCGCCACGGGGACCGCCGCCGGATCGGCGAAGAGCGTCCAATAGGCGCCGCGTATACCGCGGTTAGGCGCCGGCGATGGTGTCGGCGTAGGCCCCCGCATCGACGTTGCCGCCGGACAGCACCACGCCGATGGTTCCGGCCGGCTGCCCAAGCTTGCCGGTCAAAGCCGCGGCCAGGGCCACGGCCCCGCTCGGCTCCACCACCAGCTTGAGCGAGGCGAAAGCCGTCCGGACGGCCGATCGGACCTCGGTGTCGCTGACCGCCAGCCCGCCGGCAAGGCGGGATTCGTTCACCGCGAACGTCAACGCACCCGGCGTGGGCGCGAGCAGCGCGTCGCAGATGGATGGCGGCGCATCCGCATTGGCGACGCGATGACCGGCTGCAAGCGAGCGGGCGTGGTCGTCGTGGCCCTCGGGCTCCACAGTGTAGACGGCCGTCGCGGGGCTTAGCGCCGAACAGGCGAGGGCGGCTCCCGCCGACAGCCCGCCGCCCCCGGCACAGACCAGCACGGTGTCCAGCCGCTCGCCGGCCGCCCGGGCTTGCTGGATCATCTCCAGGCCCACCGTTCCCTGACCGGCAATGATGGCCGGGTCGTCGTAGGGCTTCACCACCGTCGCCCCGCGCTCGGCGGCGATCTCTTCGGCGATGCGCTCCCGGCACTCGAAAAAGCGTTCGTACTGGCGGATCTCCGCGCCGTAGGCGCGCGTGCGCTCGACCTTTGTTTCCGGCGCGTCCGCGGGCATCACCACCACTGCGGGTATCCCGAGCAGCTGCGCCGCGTGGGCGACGCCCTGGGCGTGGTTGCCGGACGAGTAGGCCACGACGCCGCCGCGCGCGCCCGTCACGCCCAGTTCCGTCAGCCGATTGTAGGCGCCGCGAAACTTGAAGGAGCCGGTTCGCTGCAGCGTTTCCGGCTTGATCAGGACCTTGGCGCCCACCTCGGCATTCAGGGCCGGGTTGGTCAGCAGCGGCGTCCGCACCGCGGCCCCGTGCAGCCGTGCCGCGGCGAAAGCGACGTCGGTGTAGCTGGGCAGGCGGGCATGCGGCGCAGCGCTCATGCAGAGCTCCGTTTCCCGGCGCGGTGCGGTTACAGGCAGCAGGAGGTCCCGGCCTGCTGCTGAGGACCGGCCTGGGCGTCGCCCAGCAGAGTCGCGTGATCGAGGTCCAGTGCAACCCGCGTGGGCGCCCGGCGGTGCCGGTAGACCATCATGGATTCCATGACGCGCTGAACGTAGTTCCGCGTTTCTCCGTAGGGTATTTGCTCGATCCAGGTAACGGGGCTGATGAAGCCCGTGCGCGGGTCGCCGTAGCGGTGCAACCAGCGGTCCACGGCGGACGGTCCCGCGTTATAGGCCGCGATCGCCAGCATCACCGCGCCATCGTAGCGGGCGATCAGTTCATTCAGATAATGCCGGCCCAGGCGCATGTTGTAGTTGGGATTGCGGCGCAGACGCTGGCGGCTGAACGGCATGTCCAGCTCATCGGCCAGGGTTCGCGCGGTCGCCGGCATGAGCTGCATCATCCCGTAGGCGCCCGCCGGGCTGACGGCGTGGCTGTCGAAATTGCTCTCCTGACGCACCAGCGCGAGGATCGTGGCGCGGTGACCGGCTGTGCGCGGGGAACGGAGCGCTGGCAAGCGCGGGATGGGATAGAGATGGTCCGGCAGAATGATGCCCTCCCGCCGCGCGTCGCGGGCCACGCTCACCGCGAGGTCGCGCCGGTCGATGCTGCGCGCTAGGTCGGCGATGAGCTGGTAGGTGACGCTGTTGCCTGCCTGGGCGCTGAGGTGCTGGACGAAGCGATCGACCCGGCCGGCGTGCCCCATCCGCGCGAGCGTTCGCACGACCCGGACAAGTTCTCGTTTCGCGAAGGAGTCGCGGGCCTTCTCCCCCGGCTCCGGTCCCTCGGGCAGCGCCAGGAATAGGTTGTTGTCGAGCTTGGCCGCCGCAAGTTGGCCATAGTAGGTGGTCAGGTTGGTGGCCGCGGTTTCGTACCACCGCCGGGCGGTGCGCCGATTGGCTAGAGCTGCGGCCGCGCGTCCCGCCCAGTAGGCTGCCCGGGCGCGGCTGACAGGGGTGCTGACGCCTTCGTGAAGCGTGCGGAAGTGATCCAGCGCCTGCTCCGGCATGCGCAGAAACCGCAGCGCGACGAAGCCGGCGAGCCATTCCGCCTGGGCGAAGCCGATACCCTCGCTCATGCCGTGGTTGGCGGCCACGCGGTAGGCGTCGGAGTAGTGGCCTTTCTCCATGGCCTCGCGGACCGCCCAGTGCCGGACTTCCCACCAGCGGCGCGGGTGCGGCACGTTGGCGCGGGGAGGCAGGAGCAGCTCCATGGTGTCGGCGTAGCGGCCCTTCATGCGCCGCCAGCGGGCGCGCTCGAACACCAGGCCCGGATGGTCGCGTAGCTCCTCGGGAACCTTGTCGATGGCCTTATCCACGCCGTAGGCCATGCGCGCCAGCCGGATGCGCGCGATCGCCAAGCGCCGGTGCGGTTCCCCGACGCGCCAGAGCTGGTTCTCGGCCGCGTCGAGGTGACGCGTCCAGATCAGCCGGTCCAGGCGTTCGCGTTCCAACTCCTGGCTGAACAGCTTATGGTAGCGGTCGTGAAAGCGCTCGGCGTCGCCCTTGGGAAACGTCTCGTGCGACCAGGCACGGCGCAGCACGGCCTTGGCCTCGGCGGTTCGGCCCACGCTGCGCAGGGCGTCGGCATAGCGCTCGGCCCCGTAGGGACTGTATGGCTCGATGTCGCGGAAGAACCGCAGGACCTCGTCGTCCGGCAGGCTCGCCGGCATCACGCCTTCGGCGCGGTAGCGCAGGGTGTCGCGACCGGGCCAGTCGGGGTTGTCGCGCAGGAAGGCGCGGTAGGTGTCGAATACGCCGCCGCCCTGTTGCGCCAGCAGGACCCGCCACCGGATCGCCTTCCGGGCGAGCGGTGCGTCGAGGTGCCGGGCGATGCGGCGGGCGCGGTCGAAGGCGTAGGAATCGATGGCGCCGAACGCCATGCCCAGCTGAACGCGATCCGGCGCTTCGCGCGGCACGGGTGGCGCGGCGTGCGCGCCCGGTAGGCACGCCCCGAACAGCATGGCCGCGCAGAGGATGGGACGCATCCCCCCGCGGAGCACGGCGCCGATTCCCGCAACCGCCCCCGGCATCCCGTGGTCACTCCTACCCGGATCGTTTGACCAGGGTAAGCCTAGGGACTGAGCGTTAACAATCACTCAAGGGGACAGGCGGCTTGCCGCATGGGGACGGGACGGCTAGGACTGGCACCCAGTGCTGGGGTTCACAGGATCCGGGATGGAGACGGTCATGGCTGGGCCGATGTTTTCGGGCTCGTGCTGCGCGCTCATCACGCCGTTCCGCGACGGTCAGGTCGATGAGCGCGCCTTCCGCGAGTTCATCGAGTGGCAGATCGCGCAGGGCACGCAGGCGCTGATTCCGTGTGGCACGACGGGCGAGTCCCCGACGCTGAGCCACGAGGAGCACCGCCGCGTCACCGAAATCGCGATCGCCACGACGGGCGGGCGCGTGCCGGTGATCGCCGGGGCGGGCTCCAACAGCACCGAGGAGGCCATCGGGCTGACACAGCACGCCGCCCACGCGGGCGCGGACGCGGCGCTGGTGGTGGTCCCCTACTACAACAAGCCCAGCCAGGAAGGCATCTACCAGCACTTCAAGGCCGTTCACGACGCCGCCGACATCCCCATCATCATCTACAACATCCCCGGGCGCACGGTGGTCGAGATGACCTCCGAAACCCTGGGCCGGCTGGCGAAGCTGCCGCGCATCGTGGGCATGAAGGATTCCACCAAGGATCCCGTGCGCCCCCACGCCACGCGCGAGGTCGCCGGCGACGATTTCGCGCAGCTTTCCGGCGAGGACGGGACGGTGCTGCCCTTCCTGGCGATGGGCGGGCACGGGTGCATCTCGGTCTCCGCCAACGTGGCGCCGGCGCAACTCGCGGAGATGCACGCCGCCTGGCAGCGCGGCGACGTCGCCACCGCGCAGGCGATCAACGCGCGCCTGATGGCGCTGCACGACGCCATGTTCTGCGAGCCCAGCCCGGCGCCGGCGAAGTACGGCGCCAGCCTGCTGGGCCTGTGCTCGGCGGACGTGCGCCTGCCGATCGTGCCGTGCGGCGACGCGGCGAAGGCGCAGATCCGGCAGGCCATGCAGCACGCGGGGTTGATCGCCTGAGCCCGCCTGCGCACGTGGCGTCCCGGAAATGTGAGACGAGCCGCCGCGGAGGGCGATGGGCATGGCGCAGAAGAAAAAGAAGGACACCAAGCCGTTTACGGAGTTCGGCACCGTCGCCGTCAACCGCCGGGCGCGCTACGACTATTCGATCGAGGAGGAGATCGAAGCCGGCCTCGTGCTCCACGGCAGCGAAGTGAAGGCGCTGCGCGAGGGCAAGTGCTCGATCAAGGAGGCCTACGCCGCCGAAAAGCACGGCGAGCTGTGGCTGATGAACGCGCACATCGGCGAGTATTCGCCGGCGATGTTCAACCACAAACCGCGCCGGCAGCGGAAGCTGCTCATTCATCGGCGCGAGCTGAAGAACCTGCTGGGCCAGATCAACCAGAAGGGCTACACGCTCGTGCCAATGCAGGTTTACTTCAACAACCGCGGCTTGGCGAAGATCAAGCTCGGGCTGGCGCGCGGCAAGCGCAAGGTCGACAAGCGCGAGACGGAGAAGGAGCGCGACTGGCAGCGCCGCAAGCGCCAGGTCATCCGCGAGTACAGCTAATGGGCGGCGCGACGCTCACGCGGCATCCAGCAACCCCGAAAGCCGCGTGAGCACGTCCCGCAGCATCGCGGGCGTCATGCGCCCCGTGTTCACGTTGTAGCGCGAGCAGTGGTAGCAGTCCGCCAGGGTCAGCCCGTTCGGGAGGCTGTGCTCGCGTCCGTGGGCGAAGGGGTGGTGCGCCTTCACCAGCCCCTGCGTTCCCAGCACGGCGTCGTGGGCGACCTTGCCCAGCGCCAGGATGGCGCGCAGCCGGGGCAGGGCAGCAATCTCGCCCGCGAGGAAAGCGTTGCTGCACGTGCGGATTTCCGCCGCCGTCGGCTTGTTGTCGGGCGGCACACAGCGCACGGCGTTGGTCACGCGACAGCCATTCAGCCGCAAACCGTCGTCGGCGCGGGCGGCGTAGGTGCCGCGAGCGAAGCCGGTGTCGAGCAGGGCTTGATAGAGCACCTCGCCGGCGTAGTCCCCGGTGAAGGGGCGGCCGGTGCGGTTGGCGCCCTTGAGCCCCGGGGCGAGTCCGACCACGAGCAACCGCGCGTCCGTGCCGCCGAACGCGGGCACGGGGGCGTTCCAGAAGCTCGGATGCGCGGCCCGGTTGGTTTCCCGGAACGCCGCCAGCCGCGAACACTTGGCACAGGCCGCGGCCGGCTCCGGGGGTTCGGTGGCGGCCACGACGCTCAGCGATCGTCCTGCGGGGGCTCGCCCTCATCGGTTCGAGGGCGAGGGCGGCGTCCCTCGGACGCATTGGTGTGCACCCGCTCGATCTCGCCGCGCAGGTTGTCCAGGTCGATGAAGGTGTCGGCGGTGCGGCGCAGCTCGTCGGCGATCATGGGCGGCTGCGTGCGGATCGTGGAAATCACCGTGGTGCGCACGGCCTTTCGCTGCACCGCTTCGATCAGGCGGCGGAAGTCGCCGTCGCCGGAGAAGAGGACGACGTGGTCGAGGTAACTGGATATTTCGAGCATGTCGATCGCAAGCTCGATATCCATGTTGCCCTTGACTTTCTTGCGCCCGGTGTCGGAGTCGTGGAACGACTTCGTGGGCTTGGTGACCATCGTATAGCCGTTGTAGTCGAGCCAGTCGATCAACGGCCGGATGGGCGAGTATTCCTGGTCTTCCAGAAGGGCGGTGTAATAAAAGGCGCGAACCAAACGGGTTTCTTGAACGAACAAATCAAGCAATCGTTTGTAATCAATATCGAACCCGAGGGACCGGGCGGTGGCGTAAAGATTGGCGCCGTCGATGAAAAGCGCGGCCCGTTCTTCACGGTAGAAATGCCAATCCATGTTGAAACCTCTTGCGAAGGGTGCAGCAAACGCGTGATACCGGAGCAGACTGACCGGGGCGTTATCAATCCCGTGTAACGCAAGCGGACGGGTGAAGAAACCGCTTCCCACGAGTGGAGTGCCGAAACGTGGTGGTGATCGGGCTTGGCGCGAACCTGCCGTCGGCGCACGGCGGCCCGCGCGACACCCTGATGGTCGCGCTCGACCGGCTGGCCCGCCGGGGACTTCCCGTGGGGGCGCGCTCGCGCTGGTACCGCAGCGCGCCGGTGCCGCCGTCGGGGCAGCCGTGGTTCGTCAACGGCGTGGCGCAGCTGGACACCGCGTGGCCCGCCGGCGAGGTGCTGCGGGCGCTGCACGCGGTCGAGGCCGAGTTGGGGCGCGTGCGCTCCGACACCGAACGCTGGCCGCCGCGTGCCGTGGACCTCGACCTGCTGGACCACGACGGCGCCGTGACGGCGGAAGACGACTGGCCATGCCTGCCGCACCCGCGCCTGCACGAGCGCGCCTTCGTCCTGGCGCCGCTGGCCGAGCTGGCACCCGAGTGGCGGCACCCGGTGGGCGGGGGGACGGCGGCCGAGCTGTTGGCGTGCCTGCCGGGCGATCAAATCTGCGAGCCCGACGAGGCGGGTGCGCTGGACGCTTGAACAGTGGCCGCCACATCCCTATACAAGCACATCGCGCTGCGGCCCGTCCGCGGCGCGTCGGTCATGCTGTGCAGCCGCGCGCACGCCGATCCGGCGGCCGGCGCCGCTGCCAGCCCGGTTTTTCAGCACGGTCGAGGCATGGACACATGGCGCGCGTCACGGTCGAGGACTGCATTCTTCGTCTGCCCAATCGCTTCGAGCTGGTCATGATCGCCTCGCAGCGGGCGCGGGACCTCGCCAGCGGGGCGCCCCTGACGGTCGACCGCGACAACGACAAGAATCCCGTCGTGGCTCTGCGCGAGGTTGCGGCCAAGACGGTCAGCTTCGAGCAGCTCGAAGAGGAACTGATCCGCACGCAGCAGAAGTACCGCGTGCGCGATGAGGCCGACGAGGACCTGCCGGAGTTCGACGCCCTCGAGGGTGAGCCCGAGAGCGGCGAGAGTCCGGCTGCCCCTGCCGCGGCGGAGGCGGCGCCCGCAGCTGATGAGGCCGCCGCCGGCGACTCCGAGGAGGCGGCGTCGGCGAGCGTCAGCGAAGAGGGCGCCGAGTCCCTGGAGGAGCTGGCCGAGGCCGAAGCCGACGACGACGCCGAGGCCGGGCTCGGCGGCGAAGGGGAGGACTAGGCGTAACGCCTCCCCCGCCTTGGCGCAGCTTCCTGCCGACCGTACATTGTTGGTAGCGATGATTACACGCCATTGAACGGTCGGGTGGCGGCGCGCGCGCCATGATGCGGCAATTCGAACTGGTCGAGCGGGTCAAGGCCTACGACCCCCAGGCGGACGAGGACGCCCTGAACCGGGCCTACGTCTTCGCCATGAAGGCGCACGGCTCGCAGACGCGCGCGTCCGGCGACCCCTACTTTTCGCATCCCCTCGAGGTCGCCGGGATCCTCACGGATCTCAAGCTCGACACCAGTTCCATCATCACAGCGCTGCTCCACGACACCGTCGAGGACACCAACACCTCGATGGAGGACATCCGCAAGTCCTTCGGCGAGGACGTGGCGCGGCTCGTGGACGGCGTCACCAAGCTTTCGCGCCTGGAGCTGCAGTCGGAGCAGACGCGCCACGCCGAGAACTTCCGCAAGCTTCTGCTGGCGATGTCCGAGGACATTCGCGTGCTGCTGGTGAAGCTGGCGGACCGTCTGCACAACATGCACACGATCGGCTATATCGACTCGCTCGACAAACGCCGGCGCATCGCCAGCGAGACGATGGAGATCTACGCGCCGCTGGCCGAGCGCATCGGCATGCAGCGCTTCAAGGACGAGCTGGAGGATCTCGCCTTCCGCCAGCTGCACCCGGACGCACGCGAGTCGATCGTGCGCCGGCTGGAGTTCCTGCGTGAACGCGGCGGCGACATCGAGAACCAGATCGTCGAGGAGTTGCAGGCGGCGCTGCAGGCCGATGGTCTGCACGCCGAAGTCACGGGGCGCATGAAGACGCCCTATTCGATCTGGCGCAAGATGCAGCGCAAGAGCGTCGGGTTCGAGCAACTCTCGGACATCATGGCGTTCCGCGTGGTCGTGGACGACATCCACGATTGCTATCACGCGCTGGGCACGCTGCACGCGCGCTATCCGGTCGTGCCGGGGCGTTTCAAGGACTACATCTCGACGCCCAAGCCCAACGGCTACCGCTCGCTGCACACGGGCCTGATCGGGCCCAAGCGCCAGCGCATCGAGGTGCAGGTGCGCACGCGCGAGATGCACGAGATCGCCGAGTACGGCGTGGCCGCGCACTGGGTCTACAAGCAGGCGGACGAGGCGGTCGACGGGCGCCAGTACCGCTGGCTGCGCGAGCTCCTGGACATCCTCGACCACGCCTCCACGCCGGAGGAGTTCCTGGAACACACCAAGATGGAAATGTTCCAGGACCAGGTGTTCTGCTTCACACCCAAGGGCGATCTGATTTCGCTGCCGCGCGGGGCGACGCCGGTGGACTTCGCCTACGCCGTGCACTCCGAGGTCGGCGACACCTGCGTGGGCGCCAAGGTCAACGGCCGCATGGTTCCGCTGAAGACCTCGCTGGAGAACGGCGCCCAGGTGGAGATCATCACCTCCAAGGCCCAGACGCCCTCGCCGGACTGGGAAAAGTTCGTCGTCACCGGCAAGGCGCGGGCGCGCATCCGCCGCTTCGTGCGCGCCCGCGAACGCGAGCAGTACCAGGAGCTGGGCCGCCAGATCCTGCAGAAGACCTTCCGCCAGGATGGGCGAGAGTTCAGCGAAAAAGCGGTGGAACAGGCGCTCGGCAAGCTGCGGATGGAATCCGTGGCCGACGTCCAGGTTGCCGTCGGACGCGGCGAGCGCACGGCGCGCGAGGTGCTCAACGCTGTCTTCCCGAGCGAGAGCGAGGCCCAGGACGACAACGTCGTCCCCATCAGCCGCGGGCGGAAGAAGAGCGGCGGCGACAGCGCCATCCCCATCCGCGGCCTGATTCCCGGCATGGCGGTCCACTTCGCGCGCTGCTGCCACCCGCTGCCCGGTGAGCGCATCGTCGGCATCGTCACCACCGGCAAGGGCGTGACGGTGCACACGATCGACTGCGAGACGCTGGCCAACTTCCAGGATTCGCCGGAGCGCTGGGTGGATCTGGCCTGGGACGTCGAGGAAACGGGCCAGCCCTACACGGGGCGGCTGCACGTCATCGTCGCCAACGAGCCCGGCAGCCTGGGCTCGCTGTCCACGGTGATCGGCAAGAACAAGGCCAACATCTCCAACCTCAAGATCACCAACCGCTCGGTGGACTTCTTCGAGATGCTGGTCGACCTGGAGGTGACGAACGTGAAGCACCTCACCAACGTCATGGCCGCGCTGCGCGCGACTCCGGTGATCACCTCGGTGGAGCGGGCGCGCGGATGAAGGCCGGGGTGGGTTAGCGCATGCTGTTCAGCCGGCGCCATCGCGTAAGCCCGCTGCGCCGCGCGCGCGAGTTCGTGTGGCCGCGAAGCGGTGTGCGCCGGGCCGGCACCTATCTGGCCCACCGGGTGCGGCGTCTGCCCGGCACGCCCTACAGCATCGCCGCCGGGCTGGCGTGCGGCGCCGCGGTGTCCTTCACCCCCTTCATGGGGCTGCACTTTCTCCTGGGCGCGCTGCTGGCGCTGGCGATGCGCGGCAACATCGTCGCGTCGGCCATCGGCACGGCGACGGGCAACCCCTGGACCTTCCCCCTGATCTGGTCGTGGATCTACACCTTCGGCAACTTCCTGCTCGGCGCCTCGGCCACCCGGCATCTGCCGGCCGAGCTGACGCTGTCCTTCGTCTTCGAGCGGCCGCTGCACGTGCTCTACCCGATGGTGGTGGGCAGCGTGCCGTCCGCCGTCACGGCCTGGATCGTCGTGTTCGCGCCGTGTTACGTGGCGATCGCGCGGTATCGCGCGCATCGCCGCAACCGGCTCCGGAAGCGGGCGCGCCCCGCGGTGGCGCGGCGATTGGACTCTCGAGCGGCTGAAGGAGAGGGCTGATGGCGCGGCCGCTTCGCTTGGGCGTGAACATCGACCACGTGGCCACGCTGCGCAACGCGCGGGGCACGAGCTACCCGGATCCGGTCCGGGCCGCGCGGATCGCGGCGCAGGCGGGTGCGCAGAACATCACCGCCCACCTGCGCGAGGACCGCCGCCACATCGTCGACGACGACATCGCGCGATTGATGGACGAGGTCGAGCTGCCGCTGAACATGGAGATGGCGGCAACCGAGGAGATGCTGGCCATCGCCGCCCGCCACCGGCCCTACGCCGTTTGCCTCGTGCCCGAAAAGCGGGAAGAGCGCACGACCGAGGGTGGCCTGGACGTCGTGGGGCAGGCGAACAGCCTGCGCGAGGCCATCGCTCAGCTCAGCGCGGCGGGCTCGCGCGTGTCCCTCTTCATCGAGCCCGATTCCAAGCAGGTGCGCGAGGCGATGACGCTGGGTGCCTCGGCGGTGGAGCTGCACACCGGCGCCTACTGCGACGCGCGCCTGGCCGAGGGCGACGCGAACCGCGCGGAAGCCGAGTTGGACCGCATTCACGCCGCCGCCGAGGAAGCCGAGGAGCTCGGCGTGGAATGCCACGCCGGCCACGGCTTGACCTACGACACCGTCGGCGCCATCGCGGCCGTGCCCAACATCGTGGAGCTGAACATCGGCCACTTCCTGATCGGGGAGGCGGTGTTCACCGGCCTGGAAACCGCAATCCAGCGCATGCGCGCCGCCATGGACGCCGGCCGCGCCCGGGCGCCGGAGGCGGCGACGTGATTCTCGGCCTCGGCAACGACCTGGTGGACATCCGGCGGATCGAGCGCTCGCTGGAACGCTTCGGGCCGCGCTTCGTCCGGCGCGTCTTCACCGACCACGAGCAGGCACGCGCCGAAGGCCGTGCCAACCGCGCCGCGACCTACGCCAAGCGCTTCGCCGCCAAGGAAGCATGCTCCAAGGCGCTGGGAACGGGCGTGCCGCGTAACGGCGTCCATTGGCGCCACATGGGCGTGGTGAACCGGCCCACCGGCCAGCCCACCATGGACCTCTCGGGCGGCGCCGCCGAGCGCCTCGCGGCGATGACACCGGCCGGCATGACCGCCAGGATCGACGTAACGATCACGGACGAGTATCCGCAGGCGCAGGTGGTCGTGATCATCTCGGCTGTTCCCACCGGCAACGGACCAACGAACACATGAGCGACAAGACCAAGGCCGCTGCCAAGAGCAAGGGCGGTTTCTTCGATACCGTGAAGACCATCCTGATCGCGGTGGCGATCGCCCTGGTGATCCGGACGGTGGCGTACGAGCCCTTCTCCATCCCTTCCGGCTCGATGAAGCCGACGCTGCAGGTGGGCGACTACCTCTTCGTCTCGAAGTTCGCCTACGGCTACAGCCGCTTCTCCATGCCCTTCAGCCCGCCGGTGTTCGACGGCCGCATCCTGGCCGACGCGCCCGAGCGCGGCGACGTTGCGGTGTTCAAGCTGCCCTCGGACAATTCCACCGACTACATCAAGCGTGTCATCGGCCTGCCCGGCGACCGCATCCAAGTGCGCGAGGGCGTGCTGCACATCAATGGCGAAGCGGTGGAGCGCGAAAAGGTGCGCACCGAGGGCGACGGCCCGACCGCGGAGACGATCTACCGCGAGACCCTGCCGAACGGGCACACCCACCTGATCCGCGAGATGAGCGACCAAGCCTATTACGACAACACGCGGGTGTTCGAGGTGCCCGAGGGTCACTATTTCATGATGGGCGACAACCGGGACGCCAGCCAGGACAGCCGCGTGCTGTCCAAGGTCGGCTACGTGCCCTTCGAGAACCTGGTGGGCCGGGCGTCGTTCATCTTCTTCTCCTACGAGGAGAGCGTGGCACTGTGGGAGGTCTGGGCCTGGCCGACGGCGGTTCGCTTCGGACGCATGTTCAATGACATCGTCTGACGCAACGGTTGATCTGAGCGCGCTCGCCGAGCGCCTGGGCCACGCCTTCGCCGAGCCCACGCTGCTGCGCCAAGCGCTGACACACTCCAGCGCCGCCGGCAGCGCGCGCAGCGAAGTGGCGAGCTACGAGCGCCTGGAGTTCCTGGGCGACCGCGTGCTCGGCCTCATCGTGGCGGACATGCTGCTGGACGCCTTCCCGTCGGAGGCCGAGGGCGCGCTGGCCCGCCGCCACGCCTTCCTGGTCAGCCGCGATGCCCTCGCCGAGGTTGGGCGCGAGCTGGACCTGAGCCGTTTTCTGCGCGTCTCCAAGGGCGAGGCGGAGAGCGGCGGCCGCCACAACCCGGCGATGCTGGCGGATGTCTGTGAGGCCATCATCGGGGCCATCTACCGCGACGGCGGCCTGAACGCGGCGCGCGCCTTCGTCCAACGCCACTGGCAGCCGCTGCTGCGTCAGAACCGGCGTCCGCCGCAGGACGCCAAGACGGCGCTGCAGGAATGGGCCCAGGCGCGCGGCCTGCCGTTGCCAAGCTACCGCGAGGTCGGGCGCGAGGGGCCGTCGCACGAGCCGCGCTTCACCGTCGAGGCGGTGGTGCAGAACCACGACCCGGCCCGCGGCTCGGGCCGGTCCAAGCGCGCCGCCGAACACGACGCGGCGCAACGGCTTTTGACGCAGGTGCAGGGAGAGGACGCATGACCACGGGCGAGCCGGTCGCCATCCGGCACGAGCCGCCGCAGGACACTAGCCGCTGCGGCGTGGTGGCGCTGATCGGCGCGCCCAACGCGGGCAAGTCGACGCTGCTCAACGCGCTGGTGGGCGGCAAGGTGTCGATCGTCACGCACAAGGCGCAGACCACACGAACGCGCGTGCGCGGCGTCGCCATCGACGGCACGGCGCAGATCGTCTTCACCGACACGCCGGGGCTGCTGACCAACGCCAAGGGCGGTCTGGAAAAGGCGATGGTGACCGACGCCTGGGCGGTGGCCGAGGACGCCGACGTCATCCTGATGCTGCACGATGCCTCGCGCCGCAGCCTGGATGAGCAAACGCTGGCGACGGTCCGCGAGCTCAAGGCGCTGGGCAAGCCCTGCGTGCTGGCGCTGAACAAGATCGACCGCGTGCGCCGCGACAGCCTGCTGGCCCTCGCGCAGCGCTTCAACGACGAGGGCGTGTTCGAGCGCATCTACATGATATCGGCGGAAACCGGCGACGGCGTGGCCGATGTGCGCAGCGACCTCTCGCACCGCATGCCGGAAGCGCCCTGGCTCTACCCGGAAGACCAGCTTTCCGACCTGCCGATGCGCCTGCTCGCAGCCGAGGTCACGCGCGAAAAGCTCTTCCTGAACGTGCACGAGGAAGTGCCGTATTCCGTCACCGTCGACACCGACGCCTGGACGGCCTTCGACGACGGCAGCGTGCGCATCGACCAGACGATCTACGTTCAGCGCGAACAGCAGAAGCGCATCATCGTCGGGCGCGGCGGCGCGACCATTCGCGCCATCCGCACGGCCGCGCAGCGCGACCTGGAAGCCGAGCTGGAGCAGCGCGTGCACCTCGTTCTCTTCGTGAAAGTGCAGGACTGGCTGCGCAACTGGCAGCGGTTCGTGCGGATGGGCGGCACGGAAACCTGATCGCGACGCGATGACGCCGAGCTGTCCGCTGTGCGGGGGGCGTGATGGGCGCGTCTGGGCCCACGCGATGGGCGCCGCCTACCATCGGTGCGGCAGGTGTGCGCTGACCTTCCTCGACCCCGACCGTTGGCCGTCGCCCCAGGCGGAGCGGGCGCGCTACGAGGAACACGACAACCGCCCGGACGATCCGGGCTACCGCCGCTTTCTCGCCAAGCTGGCCGATCCGCTCGACGCCCGCCTGCCGCGCGGCAGCGAGGGGCTGGACTTTGGCTGCGGGCCGGGGCCCACGCTCTCCGGCATGCTCGAAGCGCGCGGCCACGTCGTGCGGGATTACGATCCCTTTTTCGTTCCCGATGAAGAGGCACTCGCGCGGACCTACGATTTCGTCACCTGCAGCGAGGTGATCGAGCACGTTCACGATCCCTGGTCCGTGTTGAGGCGCCTGCACGGCCTGCTCAGGCCCGGCGGTGTGCTGGGCGTGATGACCGGTATGGTCGACGACCGCGCCGATTTCGCCAACTGGTACTACGTCCGCGACCCCACGCACGTCTGCTTCTACCACCCGGCCACGATGGCCTGGATCGCCGAGCGCTTCGGCTGGGCGATGGAACGCCCGCGCTGGACGGTCACGCTCTTCCGCGTTTGACGGGTTCGAGCCGCCGGCTCCACACCAAATGCGAGAAATTTTTGGGCTTCTTTGTCCGTTGTTTACGCGTCGCGGTTAAACTCAGCGTCGTGAACGTGGCGAATCGAACGACGGGTGGGGACGATGACGGCGACGCAGGACGATCGGGGCATGCTCGCGCGCTTCAGCATCGGCAAGCGCCTGGGGGCGCTCGCGGCCGTGGCCTTGCTGGGCATGGTCGGCGCCATGACGGCCAGCCTGACCGATCTCTACGACAGCATGATGGCCGAGCGACGCGCCAAGGTGCGCCACATAACCCAGACCGCGCACGGCGTGCTGGAGCACTACCACGGGCTTGCGCGGGCCGGTGACATGCCGGTCGATCAGGCGAAGCAGGCCGCCCTCGATGCGCTGGCGGCGATGCGCTACGGCGATTCCGGCTACGTCTTCGTCGGCAACATGCAGGGCCAGATGGTGATGCATCCCATCAAGCCCGGCCTGACCGAGAAGGACGTGATCGACGTCACCGATCCCAACGGCAAACCGCTGTTCAAGGCGCTGCGCCGCAAGGCGCGCGCGGGCCACGGCATGGTCACCTACATGTGGCCGCAGCCGGGCCACGATGCGCCGCAGCCCAAGATAACCTACGTCAAAGGCTTCGAGCCGTGGGGCTGGTACGTGGCACATGGCATGTACGTGAACGATGTCGAGGCCGCCTACTGGAACAGCGCGTGGTGGCTCTTCGCCATCAGCGGGCTCACCGTCGCGGTCTTCGCCGCGATCGCCTGGCGCATTAACCGCAGCATCACTGTGCCCTTCGCCGCCGTCACCGACCGGTTGCGCCGGCTTGCCGACGGGGACACCGAGGTCGAGGTGCCCTACGCCGACGCCCGCGACGAGATCGGCGCGATCGCACAGAGCATGGACGCCTTCCGCCGCGCGGAGGTGGAGCGCAAGCAGGTGATCGCCGAGCAGGAAGCCGAGGCACGGCGCAAGGCCGAACGCTCGCAGGAAATCCTCGAAGCCACCCAAGCGTTCGAGAACAAGATCCACAACAGCCTGCAAACCCTGAAGGAGTCCGCGGACGACCTGACGGCCACGGCGCGCGAGATGGCGTCCACGGCCGGCACCGCCAGCGAGCAGAGCGCCAATGTGGCTTCCTCGGCGGCGCAGGCGGCGTCGAACGTGGAGACCGTGGCCTCGGCGACGGAGGAGCTTTCGTCTTCGGTGCAGGAGGTCAGCAGTCAGGTCGAAAAGACCTCGGGCATGGCGGAACAGGCGGACAGCCAGGCCCGCGACGCCATGCAGCGCGTGGAGGGGCTCCGCGACGGCACCAACCAGATCGGCGAGGTCGTCACGCTGATCCAGGACATCGCGGAGAAGACGAACCTGCTTGCCCTCAACGCCACGATCGAGGCCGCGCGCGCGGGCGAGGCCGGCAAGGGCTTCGCCGTCGTCGCCGACGAGGTCAAGACCCTGGCCAACCAGACCCAGAAGGCCACGGAGGACATTCGCCAAAAGATCGCGGAGATGCACGAGGGCGTCGCCAACACCGTGCCCGCGATGCAGGGCGTTGCCGAGATCATCCAGCAACTCAACGAGATCGCGGGCTCGGTTGCCTCCGCCAGCCAGCAGCAGAACAGCTCGGTGCAGGAGATCGCGCGCAACATTCACGAGGCATCCGACGGCACGCGCCACGTCTCGCAAAACGTCGAGGGGCTGAAAGAAGCGGCGGAGACCACGAGCGCATCGGCCGATCAGGTGAAGGATACGGCCGATCGCCTTGCCGGGCAGCGCGACGAGCTGCGCCGGGAGATCGAAAGCTTTCTCGAAACCGTGAAGGCGAGCTGACGGCCACGGCCACACCGCCGTCACGCGTGTGCAGCGCAATCTAAACGGGCCAAAAACGGCGGAAGAGCCACATTGTTTGGTAGGTGCAGCGCACAATGGAGGTTCGCCGTGGCTGAATCTCAGTTTCCCGACGGCGCGGTGGTCCGCCGGCTTTGGCCGCCCGAGCGCCCGCTGCTTGAGGCGCACCTCCTGCGCCTGGATGCGTGCGACCGCCGCATGCGCTTCTGCGCGCCGACGGGTGACGACGCCATTCGCCGCTATGTTCACGCCATCGATTGGATGAACAGCGACGTCGTCGGCTG
Organism: Limimonas halophila; assembly: GCF_900100655.1. Lineage (NCBI taxonomy): Bacteria > Pseudomonadati > Pseudomonadota > Alphaproteobacteria > Rhodospirillales > Rhodovibrionaceae > Limimonas > Limimonas halophila. The sequence goes on along the minus strand of NZ_FNCE01000002.1, from coordinate 408,961 downwards.
CTTCCTCGATGGCGAACTGCGCGGCGCGGCGGAACTGGTCCGCATGCCGGGCGCGGCCGTAACCACGGCGGAGGCGTCAGTGAGCGTGGAGCGCGCGGTGCGCGGGCGCGGTCTGGGCACCGCGCTGGTGGGGCGGCTTCTGCTGATCGCGCGCAACCGCGTGGTGCGCCGGGTGGAAATGCTCTGCCTGGCCGAGAACGCCATGATGCGCCGCATCGCCCGTCGCCACGGCGGCGAGATCACCCACGACAACGGCCAGCTCGCCAGCCGCATCGCAACGCCGTGGCCGAGCCTCAGCTCGCTCCTCGAAGAAGCGACGGCGGAGAGCACGGCGCTGGCCCGCGTCGGCTTCGATCTCACGGCCCCGCGGCCGCAGGCCGACGCGGCGGAGGCCTGACCACACTGCTGGAACTTTCCGCTGCACAGCGCCATCTTGCGGGCATGATCGAGTGGCTCGACGAGGGCATCGTCCTCTCCACCCAGCCGCACGGCGAGGACGCGGCCATCGTCCACCTGCTGACCCGCGAGCACGGTAAGCACGCCGGGCTGGCGCGCGGCGCGCAGGGCAAGCGCAACCGCGCCACCTATCAGCCGGGCACGACGGTGCAGGCGCGCTGGCGCGGCCGGCTGGCCGAGCACCTGGGCGCCTACACCTGCGAGCCGCTGCACAGCCCCTTCGCCAACCTGCTGGAGATGCCGGACCGGCTGACGGCCCTGGCGTCGGCGATGGCGGTGGCCGACCGTGCGCTGCCCGAGCGCGAGGTGCACACGCCCATCTATGACGGCACGCAGGCGCTGATCGAGGCGCTGCACCACGACGCCTGGGCGGAAGCCTACGTGCAGTGGGAGGTGCAGGTGCTGCGCGAACTGGGCTTCGGGCTGGATCTGCGGCGCTGCGCCGGCGGCGGCAGCGGACGGCTTGTCTACGTCAGCCCGCGCTCGGGCCGCGCCGTCTCGGCAGACGCCGGCGAACCCTACAGCGCCAAGCTGCTGCCGCTGCCGGGGTTCCTCGCGGGATACGGCGGCGGCGGGCCGTGGGAGGTCGCGCAGGGCCTGCGGCTGACGGCGTTCTTCCTGGAGCGCCACATCCTCGAGCCCGCGGATCTCACCCTGCCGCCCGCGCGCGAACGGCTCGCGGCCACGATGCGCCGGCTCGCCGACGAGGGGTAAGACGATGGACGCGGCGGTGGCGCCCCGCTAGACCGGAGGCCCGAACAGCACGGAGCCGTTGATGACCGACCTGCTCGGCGAGGAGCCGGGCGGCGAGGTGCGCGACGTACGCCTCGCCGACGCGCTCGCGGACCGGTACCTCAGCTACGCCCTGTCCACGATCGTCTCGCGCTCGCTGCCCGACGTGCGCGACGGCCTGAAGCCGGTGCACCGCCGGCTGCTTTACGCCATGCGCCAGCTGCGCCTGCGCCCGGACCAGGGCTTCAAGAAGGCCGCGCGCGTGGTCGGTGACGTCATCGGTCAGTACCACCCGCACGGCGACCAGGCCGTCTACGACGCGCTCGTGCGCCTGGCGCAGGACTTCGCCCAGCGCTACCCGCTCGTCGAAGGGCAGGGGAACTTCGGCAACATCGACGGCGACAACCCCGCGGCCATGCGCTACACGGAAGCGCGCCTGACCGACGTGGCCATGGCGCTGCTGGAGGGGCTGGACGAGGACGCCGTCGACTTCCGTGCGACCTACGACGGCGAGGGGCAGGAGCCCGTGGTCCTGCCGGGCGGGTTCCCCAACCTGCTCGCCAACGGGGCTCACGGCATCGCCGTCGGCATGGCGACCAACATCCCGCCCCACAACGCGGGCGAGGTGCTGGACGCCGCGCGCCACCTGATCGCCGAGCCCGACGCCGCGATCGCCGATCTGGTCGCGCACATGCCGGGGCCGGACCTGCCCACCGGCGGCGTGCTGGTGGAATCGCGCGACACGCTGGTGGAGGCCTACGCGGCCGGGCGCGGCTCGCTGCGGCTGCGCGCGCGCTGGCACACCGAGACGTTCAAGGGCGGCACCTATCAGGTCGTCGTCACCGAGATGCCGTATCAGGTCGCCAAGGCGCGCGTGGTGGAAAAGATCGCGGACCTGATCGCCAACCGCAAGCTGCCGGCCGTGAACGACATCCGTGACGAGTCGGCGGACACAGTGCGCGTGGTGCTGGAGCCGCGCAGCCGCAACGTGGACGCGCAGGTGCTGATGGAGTCCGTGTTCAAGCAGACCGAGATGGAAACGCGGCTCGGCCTGAACATGAACGTGCTGGACAAGGACACCACGCCGCGCGTCATGGACCTCAAGGAGGTGCTGTCCGCCTTCCTCGACCACCAGCACACCGTGCTCGTGCGGCGCACGCGCCACCGGCTGGCCGAGATCGCGCGTCGGATCGAGGTGCTGGACGGCTATCTGGCCGCCTACCTGAACCTGGACGAGGTCATCCGCATCATCCGGGAGAACGACCAGCCACGTCCGGAGTTGATGCAGCGCTTCGAGCTGACCGAGGTGCAGGCGGACGCCATCCTGAACATGCGCCTGCGTGCCCTGCGCAAGCTGGAAGAGCAGAAGATCCGCGACGAGCGCGCCCAGCTGGAAACCGAGCAGGCCGACCTGCAAACGCTCATGGACAGCAGCGAGGCCCGCTGGACGCGCATCGACGGCAAGCTGGGCGAGATGCGGGCGCGTTTCGGCCCCGACACCGAGCTGGGCCGCCGCCGCAGCGAGGTCGCCGATCCGCCGGAGCCGGTGGAGGTGCCCACCGAGGCCGTGGTGTCGCGCGAGCCCATCACTGTACTCTTGAGCGCCAAGGGCTGGGTGCGCGCGCTCAAGGGGCACAGCGGGGACACCTCGGACGTGAAGGTCAAGGAGGGCGACCGCCACCGTTTCGCCGTGCACGCCCACACCACGGACAAACTGCTGATCCTCACCAACGACGGCCGCGTCTACACCCTGGGCGCCGACCGCCTGCCGGGCGGGCGCGGCTACGGCGAGCCGCTGAACCTCCTGCTCGACCTGCCGGACGCGGCGAACATCGTGACGATGCTGGTGTATCAGGGCGGGCGGAAGCTGCTGCTCGCCTGCGACGACGGGCGTGGCTTCGTGACCGGCGAGGACGGGCTCGTGGCGCAGAAGAAGGGCGGCAAGCAGGTGGTCGACCCGGCCGAGGGTGCGCGCGTGGTGCTGTGCCGCCCGGTGCCGGCGGACGCCGATCACCTGGCGCTGGCGAGCACGCAGCGGAAGCTGCTGGTGTTCCCGCTGTCGGAGGTGCCGGAGCGCAACAAGGGCCGTGGGCCGTTGCTGATGCGGCCGGGCAAGGGCGCGCTGGCCGATGCGTCCGCGTTCAACGCGGCCAACGGGCTGACGTGGACGACGAGCAGCGGCCGCACGCGCACCGTGACCGAGCTGGACGCGTGGCTGGGCCGGCGCGGGCAGACCGGCCGCCAGGTGCCGAGCGGCTTCCCGCGAAGCAACAACTTCGGATGACGGCCGGCGGGGCGATCACGCCCCGCCGTCAGCCGTCCCTATCAACGTTGTGCCAGGGCCGCTCCGGGTTGTTCCGATGCGGTCGCCTGCGTCTCCTGACAGACGTTTCCAGAGATTATCTTTATTCCAAGGATCGCCTTCGGTCGCGAGTGACGCAAACGCGTCGGATGGACGTCAACATCTGCTGACAGATGTTCCCAAAGATCATCTTTGGTTGTGAGTGTCCCGTTCGTCAGCAGCGGGACACCGGTGTCGAGTGACAGACGTTTCCAAAGGTCATCTTTGGTCATGAGTGTCCCATTCGTCAGCAGCGGTACACCGGTGTCGAGTGACAGACGTTTCCAAAGATCATCTTTGGTGGTTAGCTGCTGACGACGAAATCCGCTTCGCCGAACTCACGCTCGTAGTGGCGCTTTTGCAGCTCGGCCGCCTTGGCGACGTTCTGCATGAGCACGGAGACGGTCACCGGGCCGACACCGCCGGGGACGGGTGTGAGCCAGCCGGCGACATCGTAGCAGCTGTCGTGATCGGCGTCGCCGACGACCTTGGTGTTCCCCTGCTCGTCCTCGATCTGGTTGATGCCGATGTCGATCAGCGCCGATCCGGGCTTGATCATGTCGCCGGTAATGAGCTGCGGCTTGCCCACGGCCACGAACACGGCGTCCGCCCGCCGCGAGTGGACGGTGAGGTTGCGCGTCATGTGGTGGCACACCGTGACCGTCGCCCCCTCGGACATGAGCAGGAAAGCGATCGGTTTGCCCACGATGACGGAGTGGCCGACCACGACGACCTCCAGGCCCGGCAGGTTGAGGCCCGTGGACTTGAGCATCTCCACGGCGGCGACGGCGGTGCAGGGGCCGAGCACGAGGTCGTCGTAGACGATGTTGCCGATGGAGGAGGGGTGCATGCCCTCCACGTCCTTGAGCGGGTGGACGGCCGACTGCAGCTCCTTCATGGGCAGGTGGTCGGGGAGGGGCCGCTGCAGGATGATGCCCGTCACGCTCGGATCGGCGTTGAGGGCCTGGATCGTGGCGAGCAGCTCTTCGCGCGTGATGCTCTCGTCGTAGTAGCGGTCGTCGAATTCGATGCCGAGCTTGTCGGCGACCTTGCGCTGGTTGCGGATGTAGAGCTTGGCGGGCTCGGCGGCGCCGACCGCCAGCGAAACCAGGCGGGGCTGCCAGTTGGCCTCGCGCAGGCGTGCAATGCGCTTGGCGACGCCGTCGCGGATGCCCATCGCGACGCCGCGGCCGTCGATCAGTTTGTGGTCGGTCTTCGGATCCTGCTTGTGCGCGGTGGATGTCGACATCAGCGGCCTCCCCCAGGTTCGCGGATTGCGTGTCGTGGCCGGCCATACTCCGGCAGGTGGGCCCCGTTCAAGCGCGCCCACCTGCCGGCGCGTGTTCAGCCGTAGATGACGTTGGGCAGCCAGGTGGCGAGGCCGGGGAATACAGCCAGGAGTCCCAAGCCAATGAGCTGGATGATCACGAACGGCAGGGCACCCAGGTAGATCGACTTCGTGTGCACCTCCTCTGGCGCGACGCCGCGCAGGTAGAAGAGCGCGAATCCGAATGGCGGCGTCAGGAAGGAGGTCTGCAGGTTCACCGCCATCATGATGCCCAGCCACACGGGCGAGATGTCGCTTTGCAGCAGCACCGGCGCGACCATGGGCACCACGACGAAGGTGATCTCGATCCAGTCGAGGAAGAAGCCCAGGAAGAACATCACCACCATGACGATGAAGATGGCCGTGGGCAGGCCGCCCGGCATGTTGCTCAGCACGTGGTGGATCATCTCCTCGCCGCCGAAGCCGCGGAAGACGAGCGAGAACACTGTCGCGCCGATCAGGATCACGAACACCATGGCGCTGACCATCATGGTCGAGCGCATCGAGGAAACGAGCACGCCGCTGCGGTAGACCCGCAGGAGGGAGACGAGCATCCCCCAGGCGAGCACCGCGCACGCGAGCAGGGCGATGCCGATCGCGATCGCGTCGTCGACGGGGATGACGTCGCGTTTCACGCGCAGGTCCATTGTTCCGGACAGCACCAGCATCACGACCAGCGCCAGCGCCGCGTGGATGGGCGGGCGGCGGCCCCCGCGGTCGATGAAGGCCAGCACACGCGTGTGCAGCTTGCGGCCCGCCACGGGAGCGGAAACCTCGCCGAGTTCCACCTGGCGCACGCCCGCGAGCAGCGTCGCGCCGACGGCACCGACCGAGGCCGCTTCGGTCGGCGTGGCGATGCCCATCAGGATCGAGCCCAGCACCGCGACGATCAGCGCGACCGGCGGCACCAGCGCGCGCATGACCTTCCTGAACATGAACCAGCCTTCTTCCCCTTCCTCGCGGGGAACGGTCGGTGCGGCGTCCGGTTTCCAGAAGGCCACGGCGATGATGTAGGCGATGTAGAGGCTGACCAGCAGGAGGCCGGGAATGAGCGCGCCGGCGAAGAGGTCGCCGATCGAAACCGGCTCGGGCGACCAGTTGCCGACCGCGCGCTGGGCGTCGACGTAGGCGTTCGAGATCTGGACGCCCAGAATCACCAACACGATGGATGGCGGAATGATCTGGCCGAGCGTCCCCGAGGCGCTGATGGCGCCGCACGCCAGCTTGGGGTCATAACCGCGCTTGAGCATCGTGGGCAGCGACAGCAGGCCCATCGTGATGACCGTCGCGCCGATGATCCCGGTGGAAGCGGCCATGAGGGCGCCCACGACGGCGACCGAGATGCCGAGGCCACCGCGAAGGTTGCCGAAGAGCTTGCCCATCGTGTCGAGCAACTCCTCGGCTACGCGCGAGCGCTCCAGCATCACGCCCATGAAGATGAACAGTGGCACCGCAATCAGCACCACGCTGGTCATCGCGCCGCCGTAGATGCGCGAGGGCAGCGCGCCGAAGATCGAGGGGTCGAACGCGCCCAGAGCCAGACCGATGCCGGCCCAGACCAGGGCGACGCCCGCCAGCGTGAAGGCCACCGGAAAGCCGGCGATGAGCGTCCCGAAGATGGACAGAATCATCAGGACGTTAAGGGTGTCCCCGAGCGCCATGACCGCCCCTTACGCGTGTTCTGGTGTTGCCTGGCTGGAATCCGCGAGCGGCCGACCGAGCAGCCGCAACAAGGACCGCGCGGCCAGCGAAAGCGCTTGCAGCCCGACCAGGACCGCAAAGGCGAGAATCACGGTTTTGAGCAGGAAAACGGCCTGGATGCCGCTGGTTTCCTCCGAGCCTTCGAAACTGGCCCAGGCGTTCGCCACGTAGGGGTAGCTGTAGAGGAAGATCAGCACACAAACGGGGATCAGCAGAACGATGCTGCCCAGGAGATCCACCCACGCTTTGTGGCGCATCGCGGCCCCGCGATACAGGATGTCGACGCGCACGTGGCCGTCGTGCAGCAGCGTGTAGCCGGACCCGAGCATGAAGTTGAAAGCGTGCAGGTAGACGATCAGCTCCTGCAGCCACAGCGAGCCGACGCCGAAGACATACCGGAGGATGACGACGACGAACTGGACGAGGACCAGCAGGATCGTCAGCCACGCAGCCCCACGGCCCACGCCCTCGTTGAGCCGGTCAATACCCCGTACCAAGCTGGCGAGCGCGTTCACGTCAGCCCCCTCCCCGTCGGGCAGAGCCGGCCGGACCGCGCGGGACGATCCGGCCGGAATGCGTTTTTACGATTTTGTGTAGTCGAAAGGCAGGTCGCGGATGTTCATGTAGCCCTGGTCCGCGCGCTTGGACCATGCGACCGCCTTCTTGCGGAAATCCATGTAGCTCTCGTAGACGCGGCGCGTGATGTCGTCCTCCTTGGCCGTGTCGGCCATGACGTCACCGGCGGCCTCGCCGAGTTGCTTCATGATTTCGTCGGGCATCCTGTGCAGCTGGACGCCGTGCTCGTTGATGAGCGTCTGCAGGGCGTCGTTGTTGCGGGAGTTGAACTCGGCCAAGCTGTTGTTGTTCTCGGCCCCGCAGGCGGCCTCGATGATGGCCTTATCGCTTTCGGAGAAGCTGTCCCACACCTCTTTGTTGATGCCGCAGGACAGCGTCGTGCCGGGCTCGTGCATGCCGGGCCAGTAGTAGTGTTTGGTGATCTTGTAGAAGCCGAAGGCCAGGTCGTTCCAGGGGCCGACCCACTCGGTGGCGTCGATGTTGCCGGACTGCAGGGCCTGGAACAGCTCGCCGCCGGGCAGGTTCACGACCGAGGTGCCGATCTGGCGCAGGACCTCACCGCCGAGGCCGGGCATGCGGAACTTCAGGCCCTTCATGTCCTCAAGCGAGCTGATGGGCTCGCGGAACCAGCCCGCCATCTGAACGCCGGTGTTGGCGGCCATGAAGGGCTTAATGTTGAAGTCCGCGGCCAGCTCGTCCCAAAGCTCCTGACCGCCGCCGTGATGGATCCAGGAGTGCATCTCGGTGGCCGTGAAGCCGTAGGGGACGGCGGCGAAGAACGGGAACGCCTGGGACTTGCCCTGCCAATAGTACTCCGCGCCGTGGTACATCTGCGCCGTGTTGTTGCGCACCGCGTCGAAGGACTCGAACGCCGGCACCAGCTCGCCGGCGGCGAAGAGCTTCACGTTGATGCGGCCCTCGGACATCTTGGAGATGCGGTCGGCCAGCCGCTGCGCCGAGGTTCCCAGGCCCGGGAAGTTCTTGGGCCAGGTGGTAACCATTTTCAGCTCGCGCTTGTTCTGCGCGATCGCAGGCGCCGAGAAGCTGGACGCGGCCGCGGCGGCGCCGGCCACCGTGGCGGCACCGGTCCCCCGAAGAAACTTTCTCCGTTCCATGTCACCCTCCCGTTCGGAGTTGGTTTGCTTGTCATGCATCGAACGCATGGCAGGGTCAAACTTTGGGACAAGGCGCCGCACCGCACAACCCGTTGGGCGTGCGGAGCCGCATCGGGTCGCTTACAGCGCCGATCATAGCCTTGTGAGGCGTTCCGTATCGTCGCCGGAATGTGCACCACCGGGCGCCGGCGTGGTCAGCGGCTCCCAAGTCCCGTCGCGCAACAGCTCGATAGGCCGGAATCGGATCTTGTAAGCCATCTTGGGGGCCTGGGGCACCCAATAACCCAGGTACACGTTGCGCCCGTAGCCGTCCGCCGTGGCTCGGATCAGCCAGTCGATGACCGCGGTGCCCAGGCTGCGCCCCGGCTCCGAGGTGTCGTAGAAGCTGTAGACCGCCGAGGTGCCGTCATCCAGAAGGTCCACCACGCAGCCGGCCGCCAGGGTGCCGTCCGGCCGCCGGAACTCGGCCACGCGAGTCGTCACGGCGGAATCCTCCACCAGCGGCTCGTAGTCGGCGAAGGTCATGCGCGCCATGTCGCCGCCCGCGTGCCGGGCCTGAACGTAGCGGGTGAACAGCCGGTACTGCTCTTCCGTGGCCACGGGCGGCCGCAGACTCACGGCGAGGTCGGCATTCTTGCGCGCGATCCGGCGCAGCGACTTCGAGGGGGCGTAGGCGGGCGCGACCACCCGCACCGGGATGCACGCGCTGCACCCCCGGCAGGCGGGTCGGTAGGCGAAGAGGTGGCTGCGCCGGAATCCCGCCCGCGACAGCTCGCCGTACGCGGTGTTGGCGTCCGGCCCGTTCAGGTCGGTGATGACCTTGCGCTCGTTGCGATCCGGCAGGTACGGGCAGGGCGTTTCACGCAAGACCACAAACCGGCGCAGCACCGGCCGCTGGCCGGCCAACGGCAGCACGTGTCCAGGGATTGTGCGGCGCTCGGTCATCGTTCCCGTAGGGTGGCGCCGGCCCGGGGCCGGCGTCCAGAAGGTGTTTCGGCAGCCGGCAAGCGAGCCGCGGCCCCGCTTCCACCGGCGCGGTCGGCCAGCGTCAGGCCGCCGGATGACGCGGCGCGTGGCCGAAGAAGGCCTCGCCCAGTTCGCGCGAAACCGCGTTCAACTCCTGCTGGAGCCCGTCGAGGTATTCGTGCAGCCCGCGCCGGATGATGTCGGAAATCGTTTCGTTGTCCAGGCTCCGGCGCACGGCCTGAATGCGCTCGAGGGCCGCGGCCCCGTTTTCCAACTCGTAGCGCCGGCGCAGGTCGGCGATGTTGGCCTCGATGGCATCGACGTTGGCGGCGATGGAGCGTGGGAAGGTGCGGTGGAAGATCAGGAAGCCGGCCACGTCCGCCGCTGTCATGCCGCTGGGGTGCATGCGCCGGAAGGCGTGGTAGGCCGCCGCCGAGCGCAGCAGCGCGTTCCACTGGCTGACGTCCAGGGGCGAGCCCACGTGCTCCACGGACGGCAGCAGCAGGTGGTATTTGACGTCCAGCAGACGCGTGGTCTGGTCGGCACGCTCCACGGCGCGGCCCAGGCGGTAGAAGTGCCAGCCCTCGTCGCGGTAGAAGGTGCCTTCCGTGATGCCGGTGTGAGCCTGGCAGTTTTCCTTCACGAAGCCGCAGAACCGCGACAAGCGCGGCTCCGCGACCTCGCGCGAGGACATCTGGCGCAGGCGGTTGTAGAAGATGTTGAGCTGCGTCCACATCTCCGTGGAAATCAGCGGCCGCAGCATGCGGGCGTTGGAGCGCGCCTGGCCGATGTCGTTGAGGATCGAGGCCGGATTGCTGGCGTCCAGGGTGTAGAAGTGGATCACGGCCTCCGCCGTGGCCTCCTCGTGCGCGGCGAAGAAGCGCGGCTGGTCCGCGTAGATCTGCAGCACCGAGCGCCAGTTCTGATCGCCGCGGCTGTCGCGGGAGAAGGTTTCGTTGACGTCGAGGATGCGCGCAACGTCTTCCGCGCGCTCCACGTAGCGCGCCAGCCAGAAGATCGCGTCGGCGTAGCGGGCAAGCAGGTTACTCAAGAATCCAGGTGTCCTTCGATCCGCCGCCCTGGGAGGAATTGACGATCATCGAGCCGCGGCGCAGCGCCACGCGCGACAGCCCGCCCGGCAGCACCCAGGTGGCGCGGCCCGTCACCGCGAAGGGCCGCAGGTCCACGCGGCGCGGCTGAATGCCCTCCTCGGTCAGCGTCGGGCACACCGAGATGTTGACCATGGGCTGGCTGATGTAGGCGTGCGGCGTGTCCAAAAGGCGCTGGCGGCAGGCTTCCAGCTCCGCCGCCGAGGCGTGGGGGCCCATCGTGATGCCCTTGCCGCCGGCCTCGTTGACCGGCTTCACCACCAGTTTGTCCAGGTTGTCCAGGGTGTACTGCAGGCCTTCCCGCTCGCGGCAGATGTGGGTTTCCACATTCGGCAGAATGGGCTCTTCCCCGGTGTAGTAGCGGATGATTCGCGGCATGTAGGCGTAGACGGCCTTGTCGTCCGCCACGCCGGTGCCGACGGCGTTTGCCAGCGCCACGGTGCCCTTGGCGTAGCAGCGCATCAGCCCGCGCACACCCAGCAGGCTGTGCGGGTTGAAGGCGTCGGGGTCGAGGAAGTCGTCGTTGATGCGGCGGTAGATCACGTCCACGCGCTGCAGGCCGCGGATCGTCTTCATGTAGACGTGGTCGTCCTCGACCACGAGGTCGCGGCCTTCCACCAGCGGCACGCCCATCTCGCGCGCCAGGAAGATGTGCTCGAAGTAGGCGGAGTTGTACGTGCCCGGCGACAGCACCACCACGACCGGCTCTTCGATCCCGGCGGGCGCGATCTCGCCGAGCGCTTCGCGCAGGCGCTGGCCGTAGTTCGACACGGGCCGCACGGGCAGGGCGTTGATCAGGTCGGGGAAGCCCCGGAGCATCAGGTGGCGGTTCTCCACCACGTAGGAGACGCCCGACGGGTTGCGGCAGTTGTCCTCCAGCACGCGGAATTCGCCATCGTGCCCGCGCACGAGGTCGGTACCGTTGATGTGGACGTAGGTGCCGTGCGCGACGTCCAGCCCTTCCATTTCCGGGCGGTAGTTCTCGTTCCCCAGCACGAGGTCGCGCGGCAGCGTGCCGTCGTTGAGGATGTGCCGGTCGTGGTAGATGTCCCAGAGGAATGCGTTGATCGCGGTTTCGCGCTGGCGCACGCCGCGTTCGATCCGGTCCCAGTCGCCGGCCGTGATGATGCGGGGGATCACGTCGAACGGCAGGATGCGGTCGATGTGATCCTTTTCCGTCTGCACCGTGAAGGTGATGCCGAAGTTGTAGAGGTCCAGCTCGGCATCGCGCGCGCGTTCGCGCAGCGTTTCCAGGTCCATCCGGTTGATGCGGTCCAGGATGGCCGCCGTGTTGGCGCTCACGCTGGACTTGAGGCCCAGGAACTCGTCGTAGGCATCCCCCGGCTCGTAGTCGGCCAGGAGGCCATCCTCGAGAAGGGGATCGTGTCCGGATTCAGCCGTCTCGTTCGCCATGCCCCCGCCCGGTCTTGAAGGCGATTCCGTCGTATCGCCGGATCGTGCCGAGGCCCTCAACGACGTGCAAGCGAACATCGCCGCTCGGCGGGCTCCAGGCCCCCGGGCACGACCGATGATTCAGCCGCCGTCGGCGTCCTCGAACAGACTCGGCCCGCCGGGCTGCTGGCTTCCGTCCGGCGGCGTTTCGTCGCCGGCTGGCTCCCGGCCCTCGCCCGCGTTGGTGGCGCCATTTGTCGCCGCGCCGTTGGCCGGCGTGCTGACCGGGCCTTCCTCGGCCACGGTCTTGCGCTCCTGGCGGACGAGCAGGATGGAGATGCGGCGGTTGCGGGGATCCGTCGGATCGTCGGGCAGGAGCAGGTTCTGATCGGCCGCGCCCACGACCTGATCGATGCGGTCGGCCGTTATCCCCGCCTCCACGAGGATGCGGCGGGCGGCGTTGGCGCGCTCGCTGGACAGCTCCCAGTTGCTGTAGCCCGTGGCGCCGTCGCCGAAGCTCGTGGCGTCGGTATGGCCCTTGATCACGAGCGGGTTCGACGAGCCCGAGATGTTGTCGGCGATTTCCCGGAGCAGCGTGCGCGTCTTCTCGCGCGGCTCGGCGCTGCCCTGCTCGAACATCGTTTCCTCGATGCGGTCCATGATGCGGATGCGCAGGCCCTGATCCGTGCGCTCCAGCTCGACGTGCTCTTGCAGGTCCTGCAGGTCGGCGGACTGCTGGATGGCTTCCTTGATCTTCAGCTCTGCCTGCTTGAGCTGCTCCGCGCCCTGCTCGCCGCTGCCGCCGCCCTCGTCGCCTTCGCTCTGCGAGCCGCTCGTCGGCGGTGCCGCCGGAACCTGCATGTTCATGCCCACCGGCGCCGTGCGGCTGGTGAGGGCGCCGTCCTTGGCCGCGGTCTGGCCGCTCAGCACGCCGCCGCCCCCGCTGGTGCTGTCGCTGGCGCTGACGGGCGAGAAGTAGTCGGCGATGCCCGAGCGCTGCTCCTCCGTCGTGGCGTTCAGCAGCCACATCAACAGGAAGAAGGCCATCATGGCGGTCACGAAATCCGCATAGGCGACCTTCCAGGCGCCGCCGTGGCCTTCCTCTTCCCCGCCTCGCTTCTTTTTCTTGATGACGATGGGAGGCTGGTTGTCGTCTTTCTCGGCCATCTTGCGATTCCGAAACCGTGCACGCGCGCCCGCGCACTTTAGGGTGTGTGAGCGTTAACATCGCGTTGAGGTGCCCGCCGAAACCGTCAGGAATCGGAGCAGTCGCGCTCGCTGGCGGCGGCGCGGGGTGTGAACCAGAGATAATCAAAGGCGGGGGTTGCCGTCGTCGCCGGTAGGTAGGCGGCGGCGTCGGTCGTGTCCGCGCGGACCTCGCGGAAGGCAACCGTGACGACCCCGGTTTCGCCGCGCTGGCGCAGGTACCAGGGAACGCCCCAGTCCGCCCGCACGTGGCCGCTGCCAGCGATGAGCACGGCGCTGCCGGCGTCGTCCGCCGCGTTCAGCAGGGAATCCGCCAGGGTCGCGTCGCGCAGCCGCTGCATGGCGAGCATGGCATCGATGGCCGAGGCGGGCATCTGCCCGCAGTGCGCGGCTTCCAGGCGCTCGCGGAGACCCGCCGCCGACGGCTCCGGGAGCGGGGTGTCGAGTGCCAGGGACCGCCGCCGTTCAAGATCCAGGGCTGTCAGATCCTTGTGTGCCACAGCTGAGCGCTCCGCGCGGCCGGCGGCGCCCGCGTGCATCGGTAGGCCGTGGGCGAGTGCCGTTTCCGCTATGGGCTGATACAGTCGCCACGCCGGCCAGCCGCTGTCCGACCAGTCGAGGGCGTTGCCGAGCACAGCCGCGCGCGCACTCGGCTCGTGCTGGTAACGGCGAAGCACATCGTCCTGAGTTTGATCGATCATTTCCCAGATGACGGCGGGATGCTGACCTTGCGCCACAAGCGCCCGCAGCATCCACGCCTGCAAACGGTGGTGGTCGGGGTTGGTGTGCGTCTCGCCCAGCAGGACGAAGCGCGCGCCCGCGGTCCGCTCGATCAGCGTGGCCGGGGCGATGCGTTCGCCGGCCGCCACGTCGTGGATCGTGCCGACAAGGGGATGGCCGCGGCCTTGCTCGCTGCGCCATGCTTCCGGCAGCGGCGGCGGATCGCCCGCGCTGGCGGGCGCGGCGCCCACGAGGACGGCGAGGCAGAGCAGGAGGCGGGAGATGCGCGTCATCATCGGCCAACGATGGGCGCCGGGGCGTAGCCCGGCAAGGCGGGAGCGCAGCGCATGACCGACCCCCGCATGGGTGGCCGCTGCCTGGTCGATCAGTTCGTGGCCAACGGCGTCGAGCGCGTCTTCTGCGTGCCCGGGGAGAGCTATCTGGCCGCGCTCGACGCGCTCCACGACACGCCCGCCGTGGACCTCACCGTGGCGCGCCACGAAGGCGGCGCGGCGATGATGGCGGAGGCTCACGGCAAGCTCACCGGCCAGCCGGGCATCTGCTTCGTCACGCGCGGGCCGGGCGCGACGAACGCCGCGAGCGGCGTCCACGTGGCGCAGCAGGATGCCACGCCCCTGATCGTGCTGGTCGGGCAGGTGGCCCGGCGCCAGCGCGACCGCGGCGCGTTCCAGGATCTCGACATCTCGGCGCTTTACGGCGGCATGGCGAAGTGGACCGCCGAGGTCGACGACCCGCACCGCATTCCCGAGCTGTTCGCCCGCGCGGTGGCGACGGCCACCTCGGGCCGGCCCGGGCCCGTCGCGCTGGCGCTGCCGGAGGATGTGCTGACGGCCGCAACCGAGCGTCCGGACGTCCGCGCAACGCCGATGCAGCCCCCTGTGCCCGCGCCGGAAGCGATGACCGCCCTGCGCGAGCGGCTGGCGGCGGCCGAGCGGCCCATCGTGATCGCCGGCGGCCCGCACTGGAGCGAGCGCGCCCGCGCCGGTGCCGAAAAATTCGCGAAGGCCAACGATCTGCCGCTCGCCGTTGCCTTCCGTCGCCAGGACGCGGTGGACAACGACCACCCCTGCTACGCGGGCGAGTTGGGCCTCGCGCCCAATCCCGAACTGGCGCAGCGGGTGCGGGAGTCCGATCTCGTTCTGGCGGTGGGGACGGAGCTGGGCGATGTCACGACCGGCGGCCACGGCCTGATCGAATCGCCCGGGCCGCGGCAGACGCTCATCCACGTCCATCCGGCCGACGCTTGCCTTGGGCGCGTGCATCAGGCCGCGCTGGCGCTTCAGGCCGATCCGGCGTGCTTCTTCGACGCGGCCAATGCACTGGCGCCGATTGCCTCGCCGCCGTGGGCCGGGGCCGCCGAGGCCGCGCACGCCGCCTACCGGGACTGGATTCGGCCGCTGGCGGTGCCGGGCGAGGTGCAGCTCGGCGAGGCGCTGGCATGGCTGGCGGAGCGCCTTCCCGAGGACGCGGTCGTCACCAACGGCGCCGGCAACTATGCGGCCTTCGTGGGGCGCTACATGCGCTTCCGCCGCCACGGCACGCAGCTCGCGCCGACCTCGGGGTCGATGGGCTACGGCCTCCCGGCCGCCATCGCCGCCAAGCTCCACGCGCCGGATCGGCCCGTGATCGCGTTCGCCGGCGACGGCTGCTTCCAGATGACGGCGCAGGAGATGGTGGCCGCCGTCCAGGCGGGCGCGAGCGTGGTCGTGATCGTGGTGAACAACCGGATGCACGGCACCATCCGGATGCACCAGGAAAAGCACTATCCCGGCCGCCCGGTGGCGACCGACCTGCACACCCCGGATTTCGCCGCGCAGGCGCGGGCCCAGGGCGCGCACGCGGAAACGGTTACGGAAACGGGGCAGTTTGCGCCGGCGGTGGAGCGCGCCCTGGCGGCGGACGGCCCCACGCTGATCGAGGTGCGCACGGACCCGGAGGCGATCACGCCCCAGCGCAGCCTGAGCGCCATCCGCGCGGCCGCGCTGGGGCAGAAGGCTGGCGGTTAGCGGCCAGCGGTCAGTAGCTAGCGGTCAGTGGCTGCCTTCGCCACCCTCACCGCCTTCGCCGCCGTCGCCGCCTTCGCCGCCTTCACCGCCTTCGGCGGCGACGGGGCGGCCGCCGACGTAGAGGCCGCTCATGCTCAGCTCGATCTGCGAGACCGTGGCCGACACCTCGCCCGGCTCGGTCGGCGTGCTGTCGGGGCCGGTCGGGCTCGGGAACGCGGCCATGAGGGTCGCGAACTTCTCCAGCAGGCCGTCGAAGGCGTCGGCGTCGCGCCCGCGCAGCTCGCCGGCGGCGGTGCCGATCAGGTCGCGCGCCGTCCAGACGAAGCCGCGCGCGTCCTGGTATTCGGCGCGGTTGACGAGCTGGCGGTCCTGCACCGCAGCGGCGTATTCGGCGTTCGCCTTGCGCAGCAACGCTGTCGCCACGGACATGACGTAGTCCGGGTCCTGCTGCTTGATCGCCGGAATGCCGAGCTTCAGCTCGCTCAGCGCGTGGATGGCGCGGCCCCAGCCGGCGTGGATGGCCTCGGTGCCGGCGCCGTCCTCCATGCGCTCGACCAGTTCCTCGGCGGCGTCCTTCAGGTCGTCCGTGTCGAAGCCGTATTCGTCCAGCTCGTGGCCGATGTGGCCGTCCAGGTGCTCGACGACGTGCCCGGCGTGCGTCTTGGCCTGGTCGATGGCGCCCGCGTCGACGAGCTGCTTCGATACACGCAGGTGGCTCTCGAAGAAGAGGATGCGGTAGAGGTTCTTCTGGTCGTCGGGCAGGGCGGTGCCGCCTTCACCGCCTTCGCCGCCCTCGCCGCCGGCGCTGGCGAGCTGGATGGCGGCGGGCATCTCCCCGGCCGTGGCCGGGCTGCCGGTGTCGGCGGCGGCCGCCTGCGGGCCCGCGCCCGCCGCGAAGGCCGCGGCGCCGAGCCCGACCCAGAGTTTGACGCGGTTGTTGGCCATCGTGTCCTCCCGTGCTTGCTGCGCCCGTCATGGGCGGTCCCGCGAACCGTGCTATTGAGAATGAATTGCATCTGCAATAGAAGATCGCCGGTCAGGCCGCAAAAACGCGCGCAGCGAAGGGGGCAGCGCCGTGATCGTGTGCATCGCCGATGTCTTGTCCGCCGAGCAACTCGCCGAGGTGCGCGAGCTGCTGAGCCGCGGAACCTATGTGGACGGCAAGCAGACCGCCGGCTGGCACGCCCGGCTGGTCAAGGACAACAGCCAGCTCGCCGGCGGCGAGGTCGCCACCCGCGCGAGCGCCATCATCCACAACGCCCTGATGGAAAGCGCGGTGTTCCAGGCGGCGGTGCGCCCCCGCCACCTGCGCAGCATGCTGTTTTCCAGCTACAGTGGCGGGCAGACCTACGGCTCGCACGTGGACGACGCGCTCATGCGCACGGAATCCGGCACGATGCGCTCGGACGTTTCCATGACCGTCTTCCTCAGCGATCCGGCGAGCTACGAGGGCGGTGAGCTGGTGATCGAAGGGCCGGGCGGCGAGCAGACCTACAAGCTCGATGCCGGCTCGGTGATCACCTATCCCTCAACCACGCTGCACCACGTGGCGCCCGTGACCAGCGGCACGCGGGAGGTCGCGGTGTCGTGGGCGCAGAGCCTCGTGCGCGCGCCCGAGCACCGCGAGATCCTGTTCGACCTGGACACGGCGCGGCGCTCGCTTTTCCAGCGCGAGGGCAAATCCGCGGAGTTCGACCAGCTCTCCAAAAGCCACGCCAACCTGCTGCGGATGTGGGCCGAAACCTGACCGTATGTGGGGTCAAACCGGCCTTGACGGCACGCCCTGCGCGTGCTCACCTGCAAATGCAATTCGTTCGCAAGACTGAGGGATCGGCCGCCGTGCTCGTCTGTCTCTGCAACGCGCTTTCCGACAAGCATGTCCGTGCCTGTGCGGGGCAGTGCTCCGTGAGCGAAGTCTACCGCCAGTGCGGTTGTCAGCCCCAGTGCGGCAAGTGCGCCGGTGCCATCCGCGACATCCTGCGCGAGCACCAGCAGCCCGCGAACGCCGGCGGCGCGTTTCTGGAAGGCGCGGCCGCGCATCCCCCGTCCGAGGGGTAGCGCCCACAGCCCAAGTTTCCGCCCTTTTGGCTCAGCCCTCTCCGCTGGAGAGGCCGAACGTCTTGGGGTTCGGCGCCATCCGTGCTACGCCGTGCCTGGAACCACGGTGCACGAACACGCAGCGGTCAGAGGCATCTCCATGAAGGGCGACCAAAAAATCGTCGAATACCTGAACAAGTCGCTGAAGCGCGAGCTCACGGCGATCAATCAGTTCTTTCTGCATTCCCGGATGCTCCACGATTGGGGCGTCTCCAAGTTGGGAACGAAAGAATACAATGAAAGCATCGAGGAGATGAATCACGCCGATCGGCTGATCCAGCGGGTTCTTTTCCTGGAAGGTGTGCCGAACCTTCAGGATCTGGACAAGCTGATGATCGGTGAGAACGTGAAGGAAATCCTCGAACTCGATCTGAAGCTGGAATACAGCGCGCTGCCCGAGCTGCGCGAGGCCATTCCCTACGCCGAGAAGATTGGCGACTTCCCCAGCCGCGATCTCTTCCAGCAGATCCTGCGCGACGAGGAAGAGCACATCGATTATCTGGAAACCCAGCTCGACCTGCTGGAGCGCGTGGGCGTGGAACGCTACACGCAGCTCAATGCGGCCTCGGCGGACCAGGCCGAGTAAGCGCAGCTTTCACCGGACCGGCTACGCGACGTACGGCGCGGCGGGCTTCCAGCTCGCCGCGCCGTTTTTCGTTGCCGCCGCGGCGCACGCCGCCGCCGAAACCGGATGCCTCGGGTCATCATCCACTATTGCGAATGATTTGCAATTGCAGTAAAGACTCCCCCAGCACCGAAGCTGGCAGGGGAGGCGACCGTGACCGGGCTGTTTGCGGATCGGGACGTGAAGACGCTGAGCGCCGGGGCCCAGCTCACCCTCTGGTGCGTGCGCGTGTGGGTGCGCCACATGCACGAACGCGAGCCCGCGATGCCGTGCCTGCGGCGCGGCCTGGACCTCGCCGGCGTTCCGGATGGGCTGGAGGAGATTCACGCCGTGCTGGACCTCATCGGCCGCACGGCAGAGGGCAAGCTGTCGTTCGGCGGCTGCCGCTGCCGCCCGGTGACGGCGGATGAAAGCTGTGTCCTGGCAGCGATCCAGACGGCTCAGGCCGGGGACCGCGTAACGGCCACCCGTTACTTCGGGGCCTGGATGCCGCCGGTGGCGGCCCGCGATGCCGCGCTGCACGCGGCGCGCTTCGGACGGTGTCTGGATGCGGCGGAAATGCCCGTGGGCCTTGCCTGGGACCGCAGCCCGGCCCGACGGCGGCTGCATTGATCTTTGGCCCGTCGAGAGCCTTGCAAGTGAGTTGCAGTTGCACTATCCTGCGAATGGTTCGCAAGGAGGCTGGGCCATGAGCCAGACCACCATGCACGCCCCGGACCGCGCGAATGTGCAGGCGTCCGCGAAGAGCGACGGCCATCGCCGTGGCTGCTGCCGCGCCAGCCTTTTCGTCGCCGCGCGCGAGGTGTGCACCACGAACCGGACGATGTGCTTGGCCGTTGGCGCGATGACGGGGCTGGCGGCGCTTGTGGTGGCGCTGGCAGTCGGCGTGGACGTGATCGGGGCGGTCTGATCCACTCCTGCGCGCTGGCGGGGTTCAAACACCGCGCGCACCGGCTACGCCCTCACCAAAACGTGGATGCGAAGCGCCCGGCCTCCATTGGGCCGGGCGTTTGCGTGTGAGTTGACGTTACCGCTCGCGCGTGGCCGAAAAGCGGATCTTCGGGTTTTCTTCCTGGATGCGGTTCAGGTCGAAGAAGTTGCGCGCCATGTAGACGGGCGCGCCGTCGCGGTCCTCGGCGATGGCCGAACGGTTGCGGTCGATGAAGCGCTGCAGCTCGTCCTCGTCGTCCGCCGTCACCCAGCGGCAGGTGTCGAAGGGCGAGGGCTCGAAGCGCGCCTGCACCTTGTATTCCGTCTCGATGCGCTGGGCGAGCACATCCAGCTGCAACTGCCCCACCACGCCGACGATGTAGCTGGAATCCACCACCGGCCGGAACACCTGCGTCACGCCTTCCTCGGCCAGGTCGGTGAGGGCGCGCTGGAGGTGCTTGGCGCGCATGGGATCGGCCAGGCGCACGCGGCGCAGGATTTCCGGCGCGAAGTTGGGAATGCCGGTGAAGCGCAGGTCGCTGCGCTCGGAAAGCGTGTCGCCCACGCGCAGCGTGCCGTGGTTGGGAATGCCCAGGATGTCGCCGGGCCACGCCTCTTCGGCCAGGTCGCGGTCCTGGGCGAAGAACATGATGGGGTTGTGCACGGCCGTCGTCTTGCCGGTGCGCGGCTGCTTCAGCTTCATGCCGCGCTCGAAGCGGCCGGAGCACAGGCGGAAGTAGGCCACGCGGTCGCGGTGGTTGGGGTCCATGTTCGCCTGGACCTTGAAGACGAAGCCGCTGACCTTCTGGTTGGTCGGCTCCACGGGCGCGGGCTCGGCCGGCTGGGTGCGCGGCGGCGGCGCCATGCGGCCCAGGTTCCACAGCAGCTCCTCGACCCCGAACTCCTTGAGCGCGCTGCCGAAGAAAACGGGCGTCATCGTGCCGGCCCGGAAGGCCTCGGCGTCGAAGGCCGGGCAGGCCTCCTGCACCAGCTCGGCTTCCTCCAGGAACTGCTCGGCCTGATCCGCGGGCAGGCGCTCGGCGATCTCGGCGGGCTCGGCCTGGACGGGCTCGGGGTGCTCGCCGTGGCGTGCGTAGGGCAGGAAGCGCCGGCCGGCGAGGTCGTACATCCCCTGCAGGATGCCGCCCATGCCGACGGGCCAGCTCATGGGCGTGGCGTCGAGGGCCAGCGTTTCCTGGATCTCGTCCAGCAGCTGGAAGGCGTCCTGGCCTTCGCGGTCGATCTTGTTGATGAAGGTGACGATGGGGATGTCGCGCAGGCGGCAGACCTCGAACAGCTTGCGCGTCTGCGTCTCGATGCCGTTGGCGGCGTCCAGCACCATGATGGCCGCATCCACGGCCGTCAGCGTGCGGTAGGTGTCCTCGCTGAAGTCCTCGTGGCCCGGCGTGTCCAGCAGGTTGAAGGCGTGGCCGTCGTAGTCGAAGCGCATGACGGCCGTGGAGACTGAGATGCCGCGCTGCTGCTCGATCGACATCCAGTCCGAGCGCGTGCGCCGGCGCTCGCCGCGCGCCTTCACCTGACCGGCCAGGTGGATCGCGCCGCCCAGCAGCAGCAGCTTCTCGGTGAGCGTGGTCTTGCCGGCGTCCGGGTGGGAGATGATGGCGAAGGTGCGCCGACGCGCGACCTCGCGCTCAAGATCCGACCCGGCGCCGTCGTGCGAAACAGCGGCGTCCAACGGGCGCTCTCCGTCTTTTGGGAGTGTTCGGGCTGTCCCGCATATGGGCCGCCCGGCCGTGCGGCGCAAGAAATTGCCGCCCGCGCCGGGTTGTGTCTAGAGTCCGCGCGGGCGGGTGCTGCGACCGCGCCCCCGCCCCCGCCCCGTTTCCCCGGGACAACCCGTGCCGCCGCGGCCGTCCGCCCGTTTCGGGCGGGGGGCGGCGGTGCCATAGGATCGTAAGCATGACGGACCGAACCGACATCGACGCCGAGGCCATGCGGCAGCGCCTGGAAGAGCGCCGCGACGAGTTGAAGGCGCTCGCGGAAACCAACCAGGAAGCGCGCGACACCGTGGACCTGGACCCGGTGCGCGAGGGGCGCCTGGCGCGCATGGACTCGCTGCAAAAGCAGGCCATGTCCCAGGCAGCGGACCGGCGCCGCAAGCAGGAGCTGCAGCGCGTCGAAGCCGCCCTCCAGCGCATCGAGGAGGGCGACTACGGCTTCTGCGCCACCTGCGACGAACCCATCGGCAAGCGCCGGCTGGAGGTCGATCCGGCCGCGCCGCTGTGCATCCAGTGCGCGGAAAAGGCGGGCAGCTGACCGTGCTTTCGGGATACTGGCACGAATTCACCACGCGGGATTTCGCCGCGGTCGACGCGGATCGCACCGTGGCCGTCTTGCCCGTGGGCGCGATCGAACAGCACGGCCCGCACCTGCCGCTGAACACGGATGCGTGCATCAACGCCGGGATCGTGGCGCGCGCCTTCGACCACGTGCCCGACGACGCCGGGCTGGTGGTGCTGCCGGACCTGCAGGTCGGCGATAGCACGGAGCACACGGCCTTTCCGGGCACCATCTCCGCGCGCCCCGAGACGCTGATCCGGCTGTGGACCGAGATCGGGGAGAGCGTCGCCGCGGCGGGGATCGCCAAGCTGATCCTCTTCAACACCCACGGCGGCCAGCCCCAGGTGGCCGACATCGTGGCGCTCGACCTGCGCAAGCGCTGGGGCATGCTGGTCGCGGCGGCCAATCTCTCCGGCTTCGGGGTGCCGGACGGCGTCTTCGACGACGGCGAACTGAAGCACGGCATCCACGGCGGGGCGCTGGAAACCTCCATCATGCTGCACCTGCGCCCGGATCTCGTGCGCTGGGAGGAGGCGCGGGACTTCACGCCGCTGTCGCGCGAGATGGCCGAGAGCTACCGCTACCTGCGCCCGCACGGGAAGCTGGGCTTCGGCTGGATGGCGCAGGACCTGAACCCGGCCGGCGTGGTCGGCGACGCGACCCGCGCCGATCCCGACACCGGCCGCCGGATCGTCGAACACGTGGCGCAGGGGCTGGCGCAACTCGTCGCGGAAACCGCGCGGTTCCCCCTCAGCCGCTTGCGGGACGGGCCGGGCCCATGAGCGAGGCGGGCGCCAGCCGGATCGATCCCGAAACGGCCTGGCGCCTGCTGCGCGGGCTGCGCGAGCACGGGTGGGATGGCGGCCCGTGCGGGCTCGCGCTGGGGCCGGATGGCGCGGCGGCCGTGACCGGCCCGGACAGCGGCGATGTTCGCGTCGACGGCCAGTTCTGGCACGCGGCTGTCGATATCCATCCCGACGCCGCGCAGCTCTTCGACCTGCATCTGCCGCTGCTGTGCCGGGCTGCCGTCCACGGCGCGGTGACGGTTGGGCAACTGGGCCAGAGCCTCGACGGCCGCATCGCCACCGAGGGCGGCTCGGCGCAGGTCGTCAACGGCGCCGCGAACCTGGATCACCTGCACCGCCTGCGCGCGCTGGCGGACGCGGTGGTCGTGGGCGCTGGCACGGTGTGCGCCGACGACCCGCAGCTCACCACGCGGCGCGTTGCCGGACCCAACGCGGTCCGTGTCGTGCTCGACCCCAAGGGGCGCGTGCCCGCGCATCATGGCCTCTTCCGCGACGGCGCGGCGCCGACCCTGGTGCTCAGCGGCCGCGACGCGGGGCCGGCGGGCGCGGAGACGAAAACGCTGCCGGTCGGCGCCGAGGGGTTCGCCCCGCAAGCCGTGCTCGCCGCGCTGCATGCGCGTGGGCTGCGGCGGGTGTTGGTGGAGGGCGGCGGCGTGACGGTCTCTCGCTTTCTGGCGGCGGGGGCACTGGACCGCCTGCACGTCGGCGTCGCGCCCTTCTTTCTGGGCTCGGGCCACCCCGCGATCAGCCTGCCGCGCATCGACGACCTGAACGAGGCGCTGCGCCCCGGCGCCGTGCGCGTCCACGCCATGCCGCCGGACACGCTGTTCGACTGCGACCTCGTGAGGGAGGTGGGTTAACCGCCCGGCAGCGCCAGCACGTCCAGGTGTCCCACCTCGACCGAGCCGATCCCGGCCGCCAGCAGATCCATGCGGTGCGCCAGCCAGTCATGGATGGCCGCTTCGCGGTCGGGCGCGACGGCGCTCGCGGCCGAGGCCCAGCCGGCGTGCAGGTGCTGTTGCAGCTGCGCGTCGCCGGGGCCCAGGCGCCAGGGACTCGCCGCCGTTTCCACGCCGTAGCCGTGGCGCTCGAACGCGGCGACGGCGGCCTGGGGCGCATGCGGGCCCAGCGCGGGGCCGAAGCCCTTGTCGCGCTGCTGGTGCCGGTTGACCAGGGCGCGCACCTCGCCGTCCAGTTCAGCGACCGGCTCCCAGGCGAGCGTGCCATCCACCGAGAGCGTCAGCAGCGCGGCGGCCCCGCTTGCCGCGCATGCCGCCGCCAGCCGGTCGATCCAGGCCCCGGAGACGAGGTCCAGCAGCGCGGAGGCCGTGACCAGATCGGCGTCCGCCGGGACGGCATCGCGGGCGAGGTCGCGCGCTTCCGTCGCGATGCGGGCGCGAACGCCGTGGCCCTGGGCGAGTCGCCCGTCGTCGGCCAACTCCCAGCCGTGCGCCGCGAGGTGATCCGACACGGCGGCCAGGAGGTCCGCATCCGCGTCCACCAGCCGCCACGCCTGCGATCCGCCCAGGCGCGGGGCCAGGTAGCGCAGGTTGCTGCCCGTTCCGGCCGCCAGATCGATGATCGAAAGCGGCTCGCGGGCGGGCAGGGCGGTTTTCAGCAGGCGCTCCAGCACGGATGCCCTGGCGGCGCTGTCGGCGGGCTCGCGCAGGCGCAGCCACGCGGGGTCGAACGTGCTCATTCGGCGAAACCGCTCATGAGGTCACGCGGCTGAGTTCGTCGGCCAGCTTCGCCGCCGCTTCGGGCCAGGTGACGAGCCGGCCGCGCGCCTTCTTCGCCCCGTCCGCGAGCTGCTGGTAGAGGTGCGGTTCGTCCATCACGCGCGCCAGGGCGTTGTGCAGGTCGGCCACGTCGCCGGGTTCGGCGAGGATGCCCGCGCCGCTGGGCAGGGTGTGTTCCACCGCGCCGCCCGCTGTCGCCACGACGGGCAGGCCGTGCGCCACGGCCTCGGTGATGACCATGCCGTAGCCCTCGTGATGGGAGGGCAGCACGAAGAGGTCCACGTGCTGGTAGAGCGATTCCAGCACGCCCGCGTCCATCTCGCCGTGGAAGCGCACCCGGTCGTCCAGCTGCATGCGCGTGCACAGCCGCCGCAGCCCGGTGGCGTGGCGCGGGTCCTGGGTCTCGCTGCCGACGACGTCGAGCGTCCAGCGCCGGTCCGGCAACCCCGCCAGGGCGTTGAAGAGCACGTCGTGGCCCTTGCGCGGGATGAGGGCGCCGACCGTCAGCAGCCGCATGCCCGGTCCCTCCGAGCCCTCGGCCAGCGGCGCCGGGTCCACGCCGGGCGGGACGACGCCGATGTCCTCGCTGTCCAGGCCGTAGTCCAGCAGACTGTGCGCCGTGAAGGCGCTGGCGGCGATGACGCGCTTGCACTGGGCGAGGGCCGCGCGCTCGCTGCGCTGCAGGCGGTCGCGCGTCGCCGCGCTCAGGCCCGTTTCCGCCGCCAGCGGGTGGTGCACCAGCGCCACCAGCGACAGGCGCTCGCCGTGCTGGCGCGCGAGTTCCGGCAGCGCGCCGAGCGCCAGGCCGTCCACCACCACCAGCGCGCCGTCCGGCATGCCCGCGACCACGTCCTCGGCACCCCGAATGGCGGCCCCGTCGGCGAACGGCCAGCCGGGCGGCAGCTCGTGCACGGCGATGTCCCACCCCTGCGCGCGCAGCTCCCCGACCATGCGGCGGTCGTAGATGAACCCGCCGGTCCGGGTTTCCAGCGCGCCGGGGACGATGATGTGCAGATCGGCCATGCGGTCACGTCCCCGCCGTGAGCGGTCCTTCGTAGGACGCCGAGGCGATGTCGGATTCGTTCAGTGTCACGCGCAGCGCCGTCAGCGCGTGGCCGTCGCCGCCCAGCGCCCCGTCGCGGATGCGCGCGGCCAGGCGGTCGAACACGGCTTTCGCCAGCACCTCGGTCGTGGTGTTGCGGCCGGCGAAGGCGGGCTCGTCGTCCAGGTTGCGGAAGGTCAATCCCCCGACAACGCTTGAGAGCAGTTCACCCGCCGCCGCGATGTCGACGGCCACGCCGTCGGCGTTCAGATCGGGGCGCCAGAGCGTCACGTCCACGACGTAGGTGGCGCCGTGCAGGCGCTGGGCGGGCCCGAAGGCTTCGCCCTGAAAGCTGTGGGCGATCATCATGCGATCGCGCACGGTGACGGCGTACATCGGGGCCTCGCGGGTCGTTCGGGCGCGGCGGTCCGGGGTGTGGCGGGATCAACTCCCGTACACCACCCGGTGACACAGCACGCCGCTCGGCTGCTCGGCGAGCCGCGCCATCGCGGCGGGCAGGTCCGCGAACCGCGTTTCGCCCGTGATAAGTGCATCCAGCGCCGGGTCGTGCAAGAGGGCGATTGCCATTTCAAGCCGTTCACGGTGCGTCCGGCGCGCACGGCGGGCGGGACTGACGCTGCCGACCTGCGAGGAGACGAGCTGCAGGCGCTGGCTGTGAAACGCGCCGCCGAGGCCGGTGGGCACCGGCTCGGTCCCGTACCACGACAGCTCGACGACCGTGGCCTCGAAGCCGGCGGCGTCCAGCGCCGTCTGCAAGCCGGCGGCAGTTCCGCTGGCGTGAAAGATCAGGTCGCGCTTGCCGGGTGTGTCGGCAGGATGACTCAGCGGCACGCCGAGCGCATCGGCTGCCGGTTGCTTCGCCGGGTCGGGGTCGACGAGGGTGACGTCCACGCCCGGCATGGCGCGCAGGAAGGCGGCGCACAGGCAGCCCACGGTGCCGGCCCCAACCACAGCGACGCGGTCGCCCACGCGCGGCGCGCCGTCCCAGAGCGCGTTGACGGCGGTTTCGGCGTTCGCGGCCAGCACCGCGCGCGCGGCGGGCACCTCGGACGGCAACGGCACGACGGCCTCGCCCGGGACGACGTAGGTGTCCTGGTGCGGATGCAGGCAGAAGACGGTCTGCCCGAGTAGGTCGGGTTCCCCGGCCTCCACGACGCCGACGCTGGCGTAGCCGTACTTCACGGGAGCGGGGAAGTCGCCGGCCTGGAAGGGCGCGCGCATGCGCTCATGCTCGCCCTCGGGCACATGACCGCGGAAGACCAGGGTTTCGCTGCCCCGGCTGATGCCGGAATACAGCGCGCGCACGCGAACCTCGCCGGGGCCGGGCTCGCCCACGGTCTCCGACCGAATGGCGCCGGTGCCCGGCTCCGTTACCCAGAACGCGCGCGCCATGCCTGGACTCCTCTCGCTTGGTGCGCCGGGATGGCCGCCGGCCGTGACAGTTTCATCGCAGCCGTCCGCGTCAACTTTTTCGAAGTTCCAAATCCAGTTGGGGCGGACGCGCGTACACACCCTGTGCGGAGGGCATCGGCCCGATCGCGAACCGCTGCAACCCCCTCGTCCCGACACGGGATGCGACCATGACCGGTGCCCTCCGTTTCGTCCTCGGCGACCAGCTTTCCCACGCGGTGGCCAGCCTGCGCGACCTGGACCCGGCGCGCGACCGCGTGCTCATGGCGGAAGTGCTCGGGGAAGCCACCTACGTTCGCCACCATCCCAAGAAGATCGCCTTCGTCTTTTCGGCCATGCGCCACTTCGCGGCGGAACTGGCTGCCAATGGCGTTACCGTCATCTACGTCCGCCTCGACGATCCCGGTAACACCGGCAGCCTCTCCGGGGAGTTGGCGCGCGCCGTCGCCGCCGATCCGCCCGAACGCGTGGTGGTGACCGAGCCCGGCGAATGGCGGCTGTGGGACGCCATGCGCGGTTGGGAAGCTGAGCTCGGCGTTCCCGTCGAGGTCCGCGACGACGACCGCTTCTTCACCACGCCGCGCAGCTTCCGCGCCTGGGCCGAGGGGCGCAAGTCGGTGCGCATGGCGTCCTTCTACCAGCAGATGCGCAAGCGCACCGGTTTCCTCATGGATGCGGCCGGCGCACCGGAAGGCGGCAAGTACAGCTTCGATCCCGACAACCGCGAGCCCATCCCGGGCGAGGTCGCCTCGCCGCCGCGCCACACGGTCGAGCCCGACGCCGTCACGCGCGAGGTGCTCGACCTCGTCGCCGCGCGCTTCGGCCACCACTTCGGCACGCTGGACGGCTTCGACTTCGCCGTCACGGCGGGCGACGCGGAAGCCGCGCTGGAGCACTTCATCCAGCACGCGTTGCCGGGCTTCGGCACCTATCAGGACGCCATGCGCCACGGCGACCCGCTGCTGTTCCATTCGCGGCTGGCGGTCTACATGAACGCCGGGCTGCTCGATCCGCGCCACGTCTGCCGGCGCGCACAGGCGGCCTGGGAATCGGGCCACGCGCCGCTCAACGCCGTCGAGGGCTTCATCCGCCAGATCCTCGGCTGGCGCGAGTTCGTGCGCGGCATCTACTGGTGGCGCATGCCCGCCTACGCCGAGACCAACGCGCTGGACGCGCACCGGCGGCTGCCCGAGTTCTACTGGACGGGCGAGACGGACATGGTGTGCCTGCGCGACGCCATCGGGCAGACCCAGCGCGAAGCCTATGCGCACCATATCCAGCGCCTGATGGTGATGGGCAATTTCGCGCTGCTGGCCGGTGTCGAGCCCGCGCTGGTAAACGAATGGTACCTCGTGGTCTACGCCGACGCCTACGAATGGGTGGAGCTGCCGAACGTGCAGGGCATGACGCTCTTCGCCGACGGCGGCTTCCTGGCGACTAAGCCCTACGCGGCCAGCGGCAAGTACATCGACCGCATGTCGGATTACTGCCGCCACTGCCGCTACGACCCGAAGAAGCAGCTGACGGACGACGCGTGCCCCTTCAACGCGCTCTACTGGCACTTCATCGACCGCAACCAGGCCAGGCTGCGCGGCAACCCGCGCATGGCCTTTCCCGTGAAGACGCTCGACCGCATGGGGCCTGACAAGGTGGCGGCCCTGCGCGAGCATGCCGAGCGCTTCCTGAACGCGCTCACCTACGCGGAGCCCGGAGCATGGTAACGCCCGCGCCCGAGCAGGGCTGTGTCTGGATCACCGGCGCAAGCAGCGGCATCGGCCGCGAGCTTGCCCTGCGCATGGCCGCGCACGGCTGGATCGTCGCCGCCTCCGCGCGGCGCGAACAGGCGTTGGAGGAGCTGCGGCATGACTCTGGGGGCGCCGTTTACCCCTATCCCCTGGACGTCACCGACGGCGAGGCGCAGCGGGCCACGGTGGAGCGCATTGAGGCGGAGCTGGGGCCCATCGCGCTGGCCGTGCTCAACGCCGGGACGCACATCGAAACGCTCGCGACCGACATCCAGCCCGACGTTCACCGCAAGCTGATCGAGCTGAACTACCTGGCGGTGATCGACGGGCTGGCGGCGCTGGTGCCGCGCATGCGCGAGCGCGGGCAGGGCCGCATCGCCGTGGTCGCCTCCGTGGCCGGGTATCGCGGGCTCCCCTCGGCCGCCGGCTACAGCGCCAGCAAGGCCGCGGCCATCGCCGCCACGGAGTCCTACGCCGCGGAGCTGGCCGGAACCGGCGTCAGCCTGCAGGTGGTGAACCCGGGCTTCATCGAAACGCCGCTGACGGCGCGCAACACCTTCCCCATGCCCATGCTGATGCCGGTGGAGAAAGCCGCGGAAAAGCTGGAAAAGGGCCTGCTGTCGCGGCGCTTCGAGATCGTCTTCCCAGCGCTGTTCTGTTGGATCGTCAAGCTTTACCGCTGTCTGCCCTATATCCTCGCCATGCCCATCGCCCGGCGGATGCGGCGATGACCGGGAATACGGATATCATCGGGCGCTACCTGGCGCATTTCGCCCGGCTCACGCCCGAAAATCTGGACGAGCTGGACGCGGTGTGCGCGCCGGACGTGCGCTTCGTCGATCCCTTCAACGACGTCACCGGGATCAACGCCTTCAAGCACGTCCTCGCGGAGATGTTCGAGACGCTCGACGCACCGGCCTTCCGCATCGACGACCGCGCGGACGGGGCGCACGCGAGCTACGTGCGCTGGACCTTCACGGCGCGGCTCAAGGGCGGCAAATCGCTCACGATCGCGGGCATGAGCGAGCTGCACACCGACGCTGACGGTTCGGTTTCCGCGCACATCGACCACTGGGACGCCGCCGGGCAGCTCTACGAAAAGCTGCCGGTGGTGGGCGCGTTCATGCGCTGGCTGCGTCGCCGGGTGGCGGCGTGATCGCTGCGTCCGGCGGCGCGTCCGTGCGGGTGAAGAAGGTTACGGCCGTGCCGAGCGTGACGCCCATCTTGCTGACGGTGGCGCGGTTGAGCAGCACGCCCGCGTCCACCCGGATCATCCAGTCGTCGAAGGTGAGCGCCCAGGTGCGCCCGGCGATGGGCACGCGCAGCCGGTAGCTCAGGTGGACGGCGCCGGCCTCGGTGGTGCGGATGTCCGCCGTGCCCACGACGTCGCCCGCGCTGCCGCGGTAGACCCCGTCGGCCAGCTTTTCCACCACCCAGACGCGCTCGTCCGCGCCCGCGCCCAGGTCGTGAAAGCGTTCGGTCAGGGTGAGCGTTTGCGCGGCGTCGTCCCAGGCGCCGTGCACATCGGCGCGGAAGCGCTGGCGCGGTGTGCCGAAGCGGTCCTGGAACGCGCCCCAGGCGCGCGTCCAGCCGGTGAAGAAGTCCTCCAGCACCAGCCGAGTGGCCGCGGTCGCCGGCGCCGCGCTCATGCGGGCACCTCGCCGGTGTGGTCGAGGGCAAGCTGTTCCAGGTCGATGCGGCCGGTGTCGAACCCGGCCTCGCAGTAGGCCAGGTAGTACCGCCACGTGCGGCGAAAGCGCTCGTCGAAGCCCATCTCGGCGATGCGGGGCCAGGCGCGCTCGAACGCGGCGCGCCAGCGGCGCAGGGTTTCGGCGTAGTGCGCTCCGTAGCGGTGCCGGTCCGCGACCGCGAGTCCCGCGCGCTGCGCCTGCTCGGCGATCACGGCCGGCGCGGGTAGCATGCCGCCGGGGAAGATGGAGCGCTGGATGAAGTCCACACGCCGCCGGTACTGCGGAAACACCGCATCGGCGATGGTGATGGCCTGGAGCACCGCCCGGCCGCCGGCCGCGAGGCGGTCGCGCAGCGTGTGGAAGAAGGTGGGCCACCACGCTTCGCCGACGGCCTCGATCATCTCGATGGAGACGATGCGATCGAAGGTTCCCTCGGTGTCGCGGTAGTCGGTGAGCGTGACTTCGACGCGGTCATCCAGCCCGGCGCTCCGGACCCGCTCGCGCGCGGCCTCGTACTGCGCCTGGGAGATTGTGATCGCGGTGACGTGGCAGCCGATCTCGCCCGCCGCGTAGAGCGCGAAGCCGCCCCAGCCGCAGCCGATTTCCAGCACGCGGTGCTCCGGGCGCAGGTCCGCCAGCTCGGCGATGCGGCGATACTTCTCGCGCTGCGCGACGTCCAGCTCTTCGTCCGCCTGCGTGAAGACGGCGCTGGAGTAGGTCAGGCTGGCATCGAGCCAGGCGCTGTAGAAGGCGTTGCCCAGGTCGTAGTGGGCCGCGATGTTGCGGCGTGAGCCCGCGCGCGTGTTGGGCGTCAGACGGTGCACCAGCCGCGCCGGAAGCTGGACCCACGGGCGCTCCGCCAACGCCGGCGCCAGCGCGTCCTCGTTCGCCGCCGCCAGCGCCAGCAGGGCCGCCAGGTCCTGGCTCTCCACGTCGCCGTCGATGTAGGCGTCGGCGAAGCCCAGCGCGCCGCCCAGGAGCAGGCGGCGCAGGAAGCGAACGCGCTTCACCGTCAGTTCCGCCGACGGGCCGGGCTCGCGGCCCGCGAGCATGTGCGTGCGCCCGTCGGGCAGGGTCAGGCGCAGGCGCCCGCACCGCAGCCGTCGGGCCAGGCGCGGCAGCACGTGCAGCTGCGGCGCCGCCGCGATCCGGGGCAGCAGGCGGAGCTGAGGGCTGTCGTCAACGCTCATCGGCTGGCCTCGTCGCAGGGAGTCCCGGGATCGATCACGGAGACCGGCTCGCTCGGCGGGGCCGGCCGCCGATGGAAACTCGCGCCCTTGCGCCAGATGTGAAGGGCCTGCCAGTGGATCGCCGCCATCACCTTCGCCGTCATGGCGGGGGTGCGCGCCAGCACGCCCAGCAGCGCGCCGTCCGTGAGCGGCCGGCGGCGGCCCGTCTGCGTGGCCACCAGGGTGTCCTCGCCGTCCACCGCGTAGCGGATGGCCAGGCGCAGGCGCTCGCCCGGCTCGTGGACGCGAAAGGCGTAGTGGCCCGCGAGCGGCAGGAAGGGCGAGACGTGGAAACGCTTGGCGCAGCCCTGGCGCAGCGGCTCGCCGGGTGCCGGCTCCCCGGCCGGGATCAGGTAGGTGTGGTGGTCGCCGAAGGTGTTGGCGACGGCGTAGAGCACCGCGCGCAGCCCGCCGTCGCGGTGGTAGCAGAACCACACGGACAGCGGATTGAACACGTAGCCCCACATGCGCGGGAAGCACAGCAGCCGGATGGACCCGCCGTCGAGGTCGATCCCGGCGCGGGCGAGCTGCGCTTCCGCCCAGGGGCGCAGTGGCCCGCCGTCGCGCGGGCCGTGGTCGCGGTCGTGGACCGAGAAGACGTTGAAACGGTTGTGCGAGAACAGCCACAGCCGCCGGCTCAGCGCAGGCAGGTCGTCGATGTCGACGTAGAGCGAGGCCACGCGCGCCGTGAAGCGGTGGCGGAACGGGCGCAGCCGGTTGTGCATGATCCCGCCCGTGTAGAGCGCCGGGGTCGTCATGCTGCCGCTCGCTCCGTCGCTGCCTCGATGCGGTCGCGGGCCGGTGTGGCGTTCGCCGCCGCGGGGCTGACCTCGTTGACGCTGTCCGCCCACGGTGCCGGGCTGCCGAGCGCCCTGGCCACCGCCAGGCCCGATGCCAGGCCGTCCTCGTGGAAGCCGTAGCCGCAGTGCGCGCCGCACAGCCAGGTCCGGTTGCGCCCTTGGATCTCCGGCAATCGACGCTGTGCAGCCACGGCCGCGCCGTCCAGCACGGGATGGTGGTAGGTGGTGCGGGCGAAGACGGTCGCCGGGTCCGGCTCCGTGAGCGGATTGAGGCTGACGAAGATATCCGGGCGGGCGAGGTTCTGCAGGCTGTTCATCCAGTAGGTGACGGACACCTCGCGCTCGACGCCCTGCATCGGCGTGGCCATGTAATTCCAGCTCGACCATACGCGCCGACGCCGCGGCATGAGCGCCGGATCGGCGTGCACGATGGCCGTGTTGCGGGAATAGCGGAAGCCGCCGAGGATTTCGTGCTCGTCGCCGTCCGCGTCCGCGCCGAGCAGCGCCAGCGCCTGATCCGCATGCGTGGCGAAGACGACCTGATCGAAGTGCTCGTCCTGCGCGGCGGCGCTGTCGATGCGCACGCCGCTGGGTGTCCGCCGCACAGCGTGGACTGGGGTGTTCAAACGAACGCCGTCGCCCAGCTCGGTCAGGATGCGGTCGACGTACGCCCGACTGCCCCCGGTGACGGTGCGCCACTGCGGCCGGTCGCGGAATTGCAGCAGGCCGTGGTTGGCCAGAAAGGCGACGAAGCTTGCCGCCGGGAACGCGCGGATCGCCGCCGTGGGCGCCGACCAGATCGCCGCCGCCATCGGCAGCAGGTGGTCCTCGACGAAACCCCGGCTGTACCCCTTGCGGTCGAGGTAGTTGCCCAGCGGCTCGGCGTCGCCGTCCGGCGCGTCGAGCAGGCCGGGCGCCTCACGGTAAAAGCGGACGATGTCCGCGAGCATGCGCCAGTGGCCCGCGCGCAGGAGGTTCGCCGGCTGCGCGAAGAGGCCGCCGAGATGGCCGGCGTATTCGCGGCGCCGTCCGTCCAGGGATACGGCGAAGCTCATGGTGCTCGGCTCGGTCGCCACCCCCAGCGCGTCGAACAGGCGCATCAGGTTGGGGTAGGTGCGCGTGTTGTAGACGATGAAGCCGGTGTCGACGCCGCGCGGCCCATCCGGACCCGGTGCGTCCACGGTGTTCGCGTGCCCCCCGGCGCGGGATTGCGCTTCAAACAATGTGACACGGTGTATGCGGGACAGCGCCCAGGCCGCGCCCAAGCCGCTGATCCCGCTGCCCACGACGGCAATCTGCATGTGGTTCTCTCACAAAGGGCAAACGTTTGGTGAAGATACGTTTTGTGGACGTGGACGGATTACGCACGGCGGTCAAATTTTTTGGGCGCACCGGGTGATCCGGCGAGGGATCGTGCGCGTAAAGTTTGACCAAAGAGCGGGAAGGTGTGTCCGCCGATCGGGTTGTGAGCGGGGCGTGATGCGATCTACAAGGCAGTATGGATCGAACGGGCGCCGAGCCGACAACCTCATTCGCGGACCTCTTGGAAGCCGTGGCGCAGCGCCGCGACAAGCAGGCATTCGCCGCGCTGTTCAGCCATTTCGCGCCGCGGGTGAAAGCGTATCTGCGCCGCATGGGCGCGGACGATTCCCTGGCCGAAGAGCTTGCCCAGGACTGCCTGCTGACGGTGTGGCGGCGGGCGCACCTCTTCGACCGCCGGCAGGCAGGGGTGAGCACCTGGATCTTCACGATCGCGCGCAACAAACGCGTCGACGCGCTGCGCCGCGAGCGCTGGCCCAACGTGGACCCGGACGATCCCAGCTCACTGACGGACAAGAGCGCCAACGCGGACAGCGTTATCGAAGCCGCGCAGCGGGAAGGCCGGCTGCGGGAAGCGGTCGAGACCTTGCCACAGGAACAGGCAACGTTACTTCGTATGGCGTACTTTGACGAAAAGTCGCACAGCGCGATCGCCGCGGAGCTGGAGTTGCCGCTGGGAACCGTCAAGTCCCGGCTCCGCTTGGCCCTGGGGCGATTGAAAACCTGCTTGGAGGACATTCGCTGATGGCGCCGCATGCGCCGCCCGAAGAAATGCTGGTGGACTACGCGGCCGGGAACCTGGCCGAGCCGCTGGCGTTGCTCGTGGCGACCCACGCAAGCTTGAACCGCGAAAGCCGTCGCGAGGTCCAGCTCCTGGAGAGCGTGGGCGGGGCCATGCTCGAAACCCTGCCGCCCGCGGAGATGAGCGACGGCGCGTTGGACTCAGTGCTCGCGCAGATGGACGACACGGATGCCGGCGGCGATGGGGACGGTGCGTCGTCCAGCATGGTCGGCGAGGCCGCGCCGCCGTCCGGCGGTTCGGCGCCCACTCAGGTTCAGAATGACGGCGTGCCGGCGCCCTTGCGGCCCTACGTCGGCTCCGATCTGCATGCGCTTCCCTGGCGCGAGCGCGGCGGCAGCGTGGCGGAATACCGCTTCCTCGACGGCCGAAACGGCTATCGCACGCGGCTCATGCGCATCCGCGCCGGCTGCAAGGTGCCCAGCCACACCCACCGGGGCTGTGAATACACGCTGGTCATCGAGGGCGGCTTCAGTGACACGCAGGGTGACTATTTCCCGGGCGACGTCGCCGTCGCCGACGCGGACGTGACGCACCAGCCCGTGGCGTGGCCGGACCGGGACTGCATCTGCCTGACCGTGTTGGATGCGCCCGTGCGCATGACCGGCCCGATGGGCCGCATTCTCAACCTCTTCGTGGATTTCTGAACCGGAAACCGGCATTTTTTGGGCGCTCGTCGCCGTGCGCCGTGATCCAGCCACGATCACCCTGCGTAATAAGGGATACAAACCCACGAACCGCAGGATCACGGGCCATGACGGCGAGAGAGCTTTCCGACAGTCAGGCGGCCACCCAGCGCTACATCCGGGAGGCCATGAAGGCCCCGCTGCTCACGCGGGAACGCGAGCACGAACTGGCCATGCTCTGGGCCCACGACCAGGACCAGGACGCGCTGGACGAACTCGTCAACGCGCACGCCCGGCTGGTCGTCAGCCACGCCACGCAATATCGCGGATACGGCCTGAACATGTCGGACCTGTTGCAGGAGGGCAACCTGGGCCTGATGCAGGCCGCTGCGCGCTTCGATCCCGACCGCGAGGTGCGGTTCTCCACCTACGCGGTGTGGTGGATCCGGGCGGCCATTCAGGATTTCGTGCTGCGCAACTGGTCGATGGTGCGTCTGGGCACGACCACGCAGGAAAAGGCCCTCTTCTTCAACCTGCGCCGCCTGCGCGCCAAGATCGCTGGATCGGACCAGGGCATCTCCGACACGGATGCGCGGCAGCAAATCGCGGATCAGCTGAAGGTCCAGCTCGGCCAGGTCGAGAATATGGAGTCTCGCCTCTCGGCCCCCGACCAGTCGGCGAATGCGCCGTTGGGTGAGGACGGCAGTTCGGAGTGGCAGGACCTGCTGGTCGACGACGCCGCCTCGCCGGAGGAGGTGGCCCAGCGGAGCCACGACAGCTCGCTGCGCGAGCGCTGGCTCAACACGGCGCTGACCCACCTGCCGGCGCGCGAGCAGCACATCATTCGCCAGCGCCACCTCAAGGAGGAAAGCGTGACGCTTCAGGAGCTTGGCGAAGAGCTGGGCATCAGCAAGGAGCGCGTGCGACAGATCGAGCACCGCGCCCTACAGGAGTTGCGCAAGCGCGTGCTGGAAGGGGCGGAACAAGACCGCACACGCGCTCAGCGCGCTCCCGCATAACGTCCCCCTCTGTGCTGGCCTGAACGCGCCGGATCGGTTTCTCCCGATCCGGCGCTTTTCTGTCGCGGACACGATGGTGCCCGGCGCGAACGGTGCGCAGCCCGGCCGTTCCGCTCGTCGCCTACATCCCCCTACGGAGCCCGGGCGTTGGCGGAACCTGGGCGGGGCGGGCAGAGGGCGCCGTTCGCCGGCCTGGTCCAAGATCGACGGCGAAATCGTGACCCTCCTCTTGGCCGATACCGACCCTGTCGCGGGTGGTGCGTGCCCGCTTCCGGGGCATGGCAAAGAACCGCGCCGTGTGTAACAGTTTCGCTCCGAAAATCTCACAACCCGGTTCACGCGCGTTATGTCAGGCTACGGACTCCCGGTTTCGGCGCGGCAGTGTCGAGGGCATCCGGCCGAGCCGTTCCGTCGCCGGCGGCAACCGATACGGGAGCGAAGCGAGATGACCCTTGGCGCCAACGGCTCCGTGCTCTCCCAGGCAAAGTGGGCGTTCACGACCCGGCGGGTGGCGACTGCCGACGTGGCCGGCCTGGAAAGCGACCTGACGCGCGCCCGCTCGGGCGATCTCGTGCTGGCCCGCGTTGGATCGGTTGGCCAGCACAAGAACCTGCAACTGCGCACGGGCCGGATGGCGCAGCTCTACCGCGGCGATCTGGTGGTGGCGGCCTGCGGCGACCGGTATGCCCCCGATCAGTTCGAGGCCGTCGCCAGTCTCGACGGGGAAGGCGCGGATCTCGTGGCCGGCGGTGGCATCATCGGCCGGATGCGCCACGCCCACACGGACATGAGTGCGCCGACCTCGGTACGACCGCTGGGGCTGCTCACCCACGCGACCGGCAAGACCGTCAACGTCGCCAGCTATGGCTTGCCGTTCCGGCGGTCGCGCGCCCGTGTGCCGGTGATCGCCGTGGTCGGTTCGGCCATGAACGCCGGCAAGACGACGGTGGCGGCCTCCCTGATCCACGGGCTGAGCCGCGGCGGCCTGGCGGTGGGCGCGGCCAAGGTGACCGGGACCGGGGCGTCCAAGGATGTTCACGCCTTCGCCGACGCTGGCGCGCACCGCGTGCTGGATTTCACCGACGCCGGCATGGCCTCCACCTATCGCCAGTCCCCGGCCCGCATCGGGGCCGCCATGGAAAGTCTGGTGGCGCACCTGATCGCGGACGGGGCCGAGGCAGTGGTCATGGAAGTGGCCGACGGCGTCTATCAGGCGGAAACCGCCGCGCTCATGCGCCGGGCGGCGTTCCGGCGGCGCGTGGACGGCGTGGTGTTCGCGGCGACCGATGCGCTCGGTGCCGTCGCCGGCGATCAGGCGGTGCGGAGCTGCGGGCTGTCGATGCTGGCCATGTCGGGGCTGTTCACCAACGGGCCGCTGGCGAGCCAGGAAACCCAGACCGCGGTCGCCGCGCCCGTGAAGCCGACGAGCGAACTCCTCGACCCCGCCTGTGCGCTGCGCATCCTCGACGGTGGCCACAAGGTTCCGGGACCGGTGGAAAGCGCCGCGGCGGTCGAGCCCGAGGTCCGGATCGCCGCGAGCGAGGACCCCTCCGCCAACGCTGCCGGCGCCCCCGCATGAGCGCGCCGCCGCCCATCTTCACGCGCGGGCGCACGCGGCGGATCGCGGTGCTGGTTGGGCTTGCCTGGGTCGAGGCCGGGGCCGCGGCGGTGGTCGCCGCCGCCACGCGCAGCGTTTTCGACCATGTTGGCGGCAGCGGGGCGGGGCTTCCATGGTTGGCGCTCGCGGGGCTCGTCGCGGCCGGCGCGCTGACGGCCGGGCTGCGCGTCGCCGAGCGCGGGATCGGTGAGCACATCGGCCAGACGTACGCCGCCGACCTGCGCCGCCGGCTGTTCGCGCACATTGCCCGCCTGCCGGCGCGCACCCTGGCCCATCGCCGCAGCGGCTACCTGGCGATCCGCTATATCGGCGATCTGCGCGTCTTCAAGGTTTGGGTCAGCGAGGGGGTCGCGCGGCTGATCTCGGCGGGGTGCATGCTCCCGGTGATGCTGGGCCTGCTGGCGGTGATGAGCGTACCGCTGGCGTTGGCCGCCGCCGGGCCCCTGCTCGTGGCCGTGATCGTGATGGCGCTCGCTTCCCCGGCGTTGATCGCGCCCAACCGCGAGGTCCGCCAGGAGCGTGGCCGCATCGCCGCCGACATGAACGAGCGCATGCCGGTGGCGCCCGAGCTGCGCCTCATGGGGCGGCTGAATGCCGACTTGCGGCGGCTGAACGGGCGCATGCGGGCGTTGCGGACCGCGGCGGTGCGGCGCGCCGTGGCCATCGAAACCATCCGCGCGATCCCGGAATTGATCGGCGGCGCCGCCGTGGCCTGTGTGCTGGGCACCGCCATCGTGACGGATGCCCCGGTCGGCACCGCGGTCGGTGTGATGACCGCGTTGGGCCTGGCGACCACGCCGCTACGCGATCTTGCGCTGGTGTGCGACCGCTACCGCGCCTGGTCGGTGGCCCATCAGAAGGTGCACAAGTGGCTGACACTCCCGGCGCTGCCGGATCCGGCCGAGTCCGACGCGCCGACGCCGGAACCGGCGGCGCAGCCCGCCGCGCTCGCGTTCGAGGATGTCGAGGTGCCGGGCGCGCTCGACGAGCTGACAGCATCGGCTTCCGCCGGGGATCGGGTGGCTGTGGTAGGGCCCAACGGGGCGGGCAAGTCGACGCTGCTGGACCTCGCGGCGCGCCTGGACGACCCGGCGAGCGGGCACGTTCGGCTGGACGGCGCGGATTTGCGCCACGTCCCGCCCTCGCGGCGGGCGCGCGAGATCGCGCTGGTGCGCGCGGCGACGCCGATCCTGAAAGGCAGCCTGCGCGCCGCGCTGGCGGCTGCCTGTGCCGAGCGCCCCGACGACGACGCCATCGAAGCGGTCGCGCATGCGCACGGGCTCGCCGGCGTCCTGGACCGCCTGGGCGGGCTGGACGGCAAGCTCGCGGAAGGCGGGCGAAACCTCTCCGCCGGGGAACGGCGGCGCGTGCTGCTGGCGCGGGCGGCGCTGGCGCAGCCGCGGCTGCTGCTGTTGGACGAGGCCGACGACGCGCTCGATCCGGCCGGCCGTTCGGCGCTGCGAACGCTGCTGCGAACGACGCCGGCGACCGTCCTCATGGTCACGCACGACCGCGACGCCGCGCTCGCCGCGGACACCGTCTGGTTCGTCCGCGACGGCCGCGTGGTGGAGCATGGGGCGCCGCGCGCGCTGCTGGAGGCCGGCGGGCCGGCGGCGGCGATGTTGGGCGGTCCGCCGGCCGCGGCGGCGTGAGGCTGGATCGCGCGGGAGGCTGGCAGGCGCGGGGCCGCTTGCGTACAGTCCGGCCATGGTCGGCGAACGCGGACAGTTTCCGGATCTCCTGCGCGGATGGGTGTGGCTCGTCGGGGCGGGGCCGGGCGATCCCGGCCTGCTGACGCTGCTGGCCTATCATGCCCTCCAGCAGGCCGATGTCGTGGTCTACGACGCGCTCGTGGACGAAGGCGTGCTCGACCTCGTGCCGGCGGGCGTCGAGCTGGAGCACGCTGGCAAGCGCGGCGGCCGACCCTCGGCCAAGCAGCGCGACATCTCCTTGCGGCTGGTGCAGCACGCCCGCGCCGGCCGGCGCGTGGTGCGCCTGAAGGGCGGCGATCCGCTGGTCTTCGGACGTGGCGGTGAGGAAGCCCTGGCCCTCGCCGACACCGGCGTGCCCTTCCGCATCGTGCCGGGCATGACGGCCGGCCTGGGCGGGCTGGCCTACGCGGGGATTCCGCTCACGCACCGGGAAACCAACTCCGCCGTCACCTTCGTAACCGGCCACGACGTCGGCGGGGCGCTGCACACCAGCCTGGACTGGGACGCGCTCTGCCGCGCGCCCGTGCTCGTGGTCTACATGGGCATGAAGCACCTGGAGCCCATGTCGGAACGGCTGCGCGCGGGCGGCCGGCCGCCCGACGAGCCCGTGGCGATCGTCAGCCGCGCCACCACGCCGCGCCAGCACGTGCTGGAAACCACGCTGGTTGACGCGGCGGCCGACGTGACCGCCTCGGGGATCGAGCCGCCCGCCGTCATCGTCGTGGGCGAGGTGGTGCGCCTGCGCGCGGGACTCGACTGGCTGAACGCGCTGCACGGCCGCACCCTGGTGCCGGACCCGCTCGGCGAACGCGGGACGGGCTGAGGCCGGGCGTTCCTATTCGCCGTCGCGCTGGCGGCGCTCGGCCTCGCCGATGAAGGAGTCGGCGTGCAGGTTGTCCGCCGCGATGCCGAGTTCGGGCAGGCGCTGGAGGGCGGCTTCCACCATGGGCGGCGGCCCCGCCAGGTACGCCTTGGCGCGGCTCAGGTCCGGCAGGTCCGCCGCGACGGCATCGGGCACCATGCCCGTGCGGTGCGCCGTCGGCCCGCTGGGATGGGACAGCACGGGGATGAAGCGGAAGTTCGGGTGCCTGGCTTCCAGCGCCCGGAAGTGCTCGACGAGATAGAGGTCCGGTTCGTCCCGCACGCCCGCGTAAAGGGAGATCGGTTGCGTCATGCCGCGGGCGAGGGCTTCCTCGACGATCGCCTTCATGGGCGCGAGGCCGGAGCCGCCGCCGATGGCCACGATGGGGCCGCTGTGGTCCGTGCGCAGATAGGTCGCGCCGAACGGCCCGCGCACCGTCGCGCGCTCGCCCGGCTTGAGCGCCGTGGCGACGTAGTGGCTCGGCCCGCTGTTCATGTTGCGGATGTGGAACTCGAACTCGCTGGCCGATGGCCGGCTGGCGATGGAGTAGTCGCGCTCCGGCTGGTCGTCGAAGGCCACGCGCGCGTACTGCCCCGCCGTGTGGGTCAGCGGTTCCCCACCGTCGCGTGCGAGACGCACGACGTAGATGTCGCGCGCGGCCTGCTCCACGGCCGTGACGCGGCACACGATCGTGCGGGGCTCGGCCTGCCCGGGTGCGGGGGCCGTTTCGGGGCCGGACGGCATGGGCGGGTCCTGATCGGTGAAACCGGGTTCGGCGCGGAAGAGGGTGTGGCCAAGATGCCGGCGGATCAAGGCGCCGTGGACCAGCTTTCCGATGCCGGCGGGCCGCGCCGCCGCGATGACGGCCTTGTGAGTGCCGCCCGGCCTTTCTACGATCCTGCCACGATCGGCGTGTCCGATCGGGCCGGGACCCACGACGGCGGAAACCATGCTGAATGAGTGACACTTCCTCTTCGCGCGGGCCGGGCACCGGCCCCGACGCGGCGCCGCAGCCGGCGGCTCACGGCGCCTTTCCCACGGTGCGCCTGCGGCGCAACCGCAGCGAGCCCTGGACCCGCCGGCTGGTCGCGGAGACCCGCTTGACGCCGGCCGATCTGATGTGGCCGCTCTTCCTGGAAGACGGCACCGACGTGTGGCGCGAGGTGCCCTCGATGCCGGGCGTGCACCGGCTGTCGATCGAGCGCGCGGTGGACGCGGTCGCTCGCGCCCGCGATCTCGGCATTCCCGTGGTGGCGCTCTTCCCGCACGTCCCCTCGGAGCGCAAGACGGCCGACTGCGCCGAGGCGTGGAACCCCGACAACCTCGTCTGCCGCGCCGTGCGCGAGATCAAGCGCCAGGTCCCCGACATCGGCCTGATGTGCGACGTCGCGCTCGACCCCTACAACGCACTCGGTCACGACGGCCTGGTCGAGGACGGGCGCATCCCCAACGACGCCACGATCGACGCGCTGATCCGGCAGGCGCGCACGCTGGCGGACGCCGGCTGCGACATCATCGGCCCGTCCGACATGATGGACGGGCGCGTGGGGGCCATCCGGCGGGCGCTGGACGCCGCGGGGCACCAGGACGTGAAGATGATGGCGTATTCGGCCAAGTACGCCAGCGCCTTCTACGGCCCGTTCCGCGACGCCGTGGGCTCCGGCGGATTCCTCGCCGGGGACAAGAAGACCTATCAGATGGACCCGGCCAACACCGACGAGGCGCTGCGCGAGGTCGGCCTCGACCTGCAGGAAGGCGCCGACATGGTGATGGTGAAGCCGGGGATGCCGTACCTGGACGTCCTGCGGCGCGTGAAGGACGCGCACCGCGTGCCCACCTTCGCCTACCAGGTCAGCGGGGAGTACGCGATGATGAAGGCCGCCGTGGAGCGCGGCTGGCTGGACAACCGTCAGGTTGTGCTGGAGAGCCTGCTGGCCTTCAAGCGGGCCGGGGCCGACGGCGTGCTGACCTACGCCGCGGTCGAGGCCGCGGAATGGCTGCGCGAGCCCTGACCCTCAGGCCGACTTCCGGCCGCGCCGGCCGCCGCTGGCTTCCGGCAGCTCGATGTTGACCTCCAGCGTGGAGACGTCCTCGCCGCGGTCCACCTGCACCTGAACCTTGTCGTCGTCCACGGCGATGTATTTCTTGATCACGGCCATCAGGTCGCGCTGCAGCGCGGGCAGGTAGTCCGCCCCTTCGCGGCCGGCGCGCTCGTGGGCCAGCACCAGTTGCAGGCGCTCCTTCGCCTGGGGCGCGGAG
Organism: Limimonas halophila; assembly: GCF_900100655.1. NCBI lineage: Bacteria > Pseudomonadati > Pseudomonadota > Alphaproteobacteria > Rhodospirillales > Rhodovibrionaceae > Limimonas > Limimonas halophila. The sequence continues at coordinate 366,642 of NZ_FNCE01000002.1, read as the reverse complement.
GCCTGTTCCCGGCGGAACAGCTTGCTCAGCCTCATGCCGACCTCCGGAAGAGTCGCTGAAAGACGCCGCGCTTCTCGCGCTTCAGAAAGCGGTGCGGCACGTCCTCGCCCAGGAAGCGCGACACCGCGTCGCCGTAGGCGGCACCCGGCGTGCTGTCGTTGTCGAGGATGACGGGCTGGCCGATGTTGGACGCGCGCAGGACGGCCTGATCCTCCGGGATGACGCCGAGCAGTTCGATGGAGAGGATGTCCATCACATCGTCCACGGTCAGCATCTCGCCGCGCTCGACGCGGTCCAGGTCGTAGCGCGTGACCAGGAGATGCTCGCGCACCGGCTCCAGGTTTTCCTCGGCGCGCTTCGACTTGGACTGCAGGATGCCCAGGATGCGGTCGCTGTCGCGCACCGAAGACACCTCGGGGTTGGTGACGATCACCGCCTGGTCGGCGTGGTAAAGCGCCATGACCGCGCCGCGCTCGATACCGGCGGGGCTGTCGCAGACGATGTAGTCGAACTGCTCCTTCAGGGACTCCAGCACCCGGCCCACGCCGTCGGGCGTCAGCGCATCCTTGTCCCGCGTCTGGCTGGTGGGAAGGATGTAGAGGTTTTCCGAGCGCTTGTCCTTGATCAGCGCCTGGCTGAGCTTGGCGTCGCCGTTGATGACGTTGACGAAGTCGAACACGACCCGGCGCTCGCAGCCCATCACCAGGTCGAGATTGCGCAGGCCCACGTCGAAATCGATGACGACGGTGGCATAGCCCCGCTGGGCGAGGCCCGTGGCAAAGGCGGCAGCGGAGGTGGTCTTGCCCACACCGCCCTTGCCCGAGGTCATGACCACGACTTCGCTCACCAGCACGCCTCCTTCATGATCCGCGCACGGAGCGGGGAAGCGGCTCGACCTCAACCCGCTCGCCATTGAGATAGATCTGGACCGGCTGACCGATCAGGGATTCGTCGATGTCGTCGCGGACGAGGTAAGCGCCCGCGATGGACACCAGTTCGGCTTCCAGGCTCTGGCAGAAGATGCGCGCGCCGTGGTCGCCCCGCACGCCGGCGAGGGCGCGGCCGCGCAACGGGCCGTAGACGTGGATGTGGCCGTCCGCGATGAGTTCCGCGCCGACGCTCACGGGCGCCATGGCGACCAGGTCGCCGCGCGCGTGGATGCGTCGCCCCGAGCGGACGGGGGTGGTGACCAGCTCGGCCGGGCGGCCGTTGTCGTCCGCGCCGCTGTCCCCGCTCTCCTCGCCGCGCTCACGCTTCGGCTCGCGCCGGGCGTCGCGGCCTTCGGGATCGGCGCTGGTGGCGCGCCCGGGCCGCTGGCGGCCGGAACGCCAGGACGGGAAGGGGCACAACCCGGCCTGGAGCGCGGCCGTGTTCTGGGCCTCGCTGCCGTTCTGCACCCCCACGGCGACGAGGTTCAACTCGCGCAGCCGTGCGGCCAGCTTGCCGAGATCCAGGTTGGCGTCGTCCGAGACGTCGTCCAGGTCCAGCACGATGGGGGCGCTTTCGAAAAAGCTCGGCGCTTGGGCGATCTTGGCCCGCACCCCCTCGAGCGCGTCGCCCTCGGCGGGCACGTCCAGAATCATCATGGTAAACGTGCCGCCGCGCAGGCGCGCGGGCGCGCTCGCCGGAGCAGCCCGGCCGGCCGTGGAACGTTGCACGGGGTCCCCTGCCACTTTTCGCGATCTCCGCCCTGGGATGCGCTGCCGGCGGCAGCTGTGCGGCGCAGGTCACGCGTCCTTCGGGATTCGAGCGCACAACGTAACGGTGGTAACCCGGGCCGTCGAGCATGGTCCGCACCCATCGCCGAAGCGGGCCTGGTGCGCTAGATTCAGGGCGAATTCGGATGTTTGCGCACGGCCCACTGCGGGAGGCGAGCGATGGCGACGGCGACGTTTGGTGCGGGCTGTTTCTGGGGCGTCGAGGTCACCTTCCGTCGCACGCAGGGGGTGACCGACGCGGTCGTCGGCTACATGGGCGGCACGGTGCCGAACCCGACGTACGAACAGGTGTGCACCGGCCGCACGGGGCACGCCGAGGTGGTGCAGGTCAGCTACGACCCGGCAGTCGTCACCTACGATGCGCTGCTGGAGGTCTTCTGGGGCTGCCACGACCCCACGCAAGTCAATCGGCAGGGCCCAGACGTGGGGACGCAGTACCGCTCGGTGATCTTTTGCCACGATGACGATCAACGTGCGCGGGCCGAGGCATCCCGCGCCCGGCTGGATGAGTGGGGGGTGTACCGCGCGCCCATCGCCACCGCGATCGAACCGGCCGGCACCTTCTGGCCCGCGGAGCCCTACCACCAGCGCTACCTGGAAAAGCGGGGCTTGGCCGATCCCGTCGAGTGGCTTTAAGACGTGCGTGCGAGGAGCGGCCCGGCCACGCCCGCAAGTCGTGCCAAATTCAAGCATCTAAACGAGACGTTAACCGTGGGCTGTTTTCCTGCCTCACAGAATGAGCCATGCCCTGCGCTGGCTGGCGGCATGATGCGCCACGTCGGCGCGGGACCGTAGGGACACCACAGGGGGGAGCGGCGCCGTGAAACCCGCTTATCTCGAGACGATCGCGCTGATCGAGCGTCTGCACCGCCAGTGCATGGAACTCGTGAAGACGGAGCTGGACCGCCTCGGCGTTCGCGACCTCAACGCGGTCCAGGCCATGATCCTGTTCAACCTGGGGGATTCGCAGCTCACCGTCGGCGAGCTGACGCAGCGCGGCTACTACCTCGGCTCGAACGTGTCCTACAACGTCAAGAAGATGGTGGAGAACGGCTATCTCCACCAGGAGCGGTCGCCGCACGACAAGCGCGCCACGCACCTGCAGTGCTCCGAGAAGGGCATGGAGATCTGCAACCGGCTGGACGAGCTGTTCGACCGCCATGCCCGCGAGTTGGCGAACAGCGGCGTCGACGAAGGCGCGCTCGGCACCACCAACGACTCGTTGCAGCGCCTGGAAGGCTTCTGGGCGGCCGCGCGCGTCACCGGCGTAAGCTCCGTCGCGTAACGACCGGCGGCGCGTGATGACCGCGCCCGGCGGAGCGTCCGCCGGGCGCGCGGAATGTTACCCGAAGGCCGACCAGCCGGTTTGGGCGCGGCCCAGGATGAGGGCATGCACGTCGTGTGTGCCCTCGTAGGTGTTGACGGCCTCCAGGTTCACCATGTGCCGGATCACGTGATACTCGTCGGAGATGCCGTTGCCGCCGTGCATGTCGCGCGCCATTCGCGCGATCTCCAGCGCCTTGCCGCAGGCGTTTCTTTTCAACATCGACACGGCTTCGGGCGTGGCCTCACCGGCATCCATCAGGCGGCCGAGGCGGAGCGCGGCCTGCAAGCCGAGCGCAACCTCGGTCTGCATGTCGGCCAGCTTCTTCTGTATCAGTTGGGTCGCGGCCAGCGGCTTGCCGAACTGGTGGCGCTCGAGCGTGTAGGAGCGCGCGGCGTGCCAGCAGAACTCCGCCGCGCCCATGGCACCCCAGGCAAGGCCGTAGCGCGCCGAGGTGAGGCAGGAGAACGGGCCCTTCAGGCCCTGCACGTTCGGCAGGCGGTTTTCGGCGGGCACGAAGACGTCGTCCATGACGATCTCGCCCGTCGGCCAGGCCTTGAGCGCCGCCTTGCTTTCGATCTCCGGCGTCGACAGCCCCTCCATCCCGCGCTCCAGGATGAAGCCGTTGATGCGGTCCTCCGGGGCCGTCCGCGCCCAGACCACGCAGATGTCCGCGATGGGGGCCGAGGTGATCCAGGTCTTGGTGCCGCGCAGGCGGTAGCCGCCGTCCACCGGCTCCGCGCGCGTGCGCATTGATCCGGGATCCGAGCCCGCGTCCGGCTCCGTGAGGCCGAAACAGCCGATTCGCTCGCCGCTGGCGAGGCGGGGCAGGTGGGTCCGCCGCTGGTCCTCGCTGCCGAACTTGTAAATCGGGTGCATCACCAGCGAGGACTGCACGCTCAAGGCCGAGCGGTAGGCGGAATCGGCGGCCTCGATGGCGCGCGCGATCAGGCCCTGGGCGACGTAGCTAACACCGGCGCAGCCGTAGTCTGCGGGCAGGGCGGCACCGAGCAGGCCCAGCTCGCCCATCTCCGGCATGATGTCGCGGTGCGTGCGACCGTAGCGGTGCGCCTCGACGATGCGGGGGATCAGCTTGTCGCGCGCATAGCCCTGCGCCGTCTCCCAGACCATGCGCTCCTCTTCGGTGAGCTCGTCGGCGAGGCGCAGCGGATCGTCCCACGCGAAGGGCGGGCGGCTCTTCGTGCCGGCGGTCTCGCCGCTGGCCTGGTTGGCGTCGATCTGGCTCATGGCGCTTTCTCCGTTTTGGCGGCCGCGCGCGATGCTTTGGCGCGCCGGTGGCGGGGCGCATGCAATCAGGTTATCATCGCCCGCATGCGCGAGGGTGGCGTCATCATCGAGTTTATTCCACGCGGACGCTTCGTGAAGGTGTCGGCGATGGACGTGAAGACCCTGACCGAGGTGTGCATCGTCGGGGACGCGCAGCAGTCCGAGGACGAGCTGAAGCGGACGGCGAAGCAGAAGCTTCGCTATGTGCTGGACCGCGACCGCAAGCCCAGAGGCAGCGGCAAGGGCGGCATCGTGGTCTGACGGAACGCGCCGGCCGCTTGTCCACCCGACCCCGATGAGCTAGCTGTTGGCGGCATTCGCGCCGTGGTTCGTCAGGGGGATCGGATGATCGAGGTCCGCGACATCGTGAAGCGCTTCGGCGGGCTGGTGGCCGTGGACCACTGCTCGCTGACGGTGGGCAAGGGGACGATCACCGGCCTGATCGGACCGAACGGCGCCGGCAAGTCCACGCTGTTCAACATCGTGGCCGGCTTCCTCCAGCCGGACGATGGCAGCGTCCTGCTCGACGGCGAGGACGTGACGAGCGTCTCGCCGCACCGGCTCTTCCGCAAAGGCCTCGTGCGCACCTTCCAGATCCCGCACGAGCTCGCGCGCATGTCGGTGCTGGAAAACCTCATGCTCGTCCCAGCCGAGCAGTCCGGGGAAAACCTTTTCAACGCCTGGTTCCGGCCGGCGCGGACGCGCGGTGACGAGGCGCGGGTGCGCGAGCGCGCCGAGCAGGCGCTGGAAACGCTGCAGCTGACCCACGTGCGCCACGAGCTCGCGGGCAACCTTTCCGGTGGCCAGAAGAAGCTGCTGGAAATCGGGCGCACGATGATGACGGACGCCCGTGTCGTGCTGCTGGACGAGCCCGGCGCCGGCGTGAACCGCACGCTCATGGCCCAGCTCACCGACGTCATCCGCACGCTCAACCGCGAGCACGGCTACACCTTCTGCATCATCGAGCACGACATGGACATGATCGGGGAGCTGTGCGACCCGGTCATCTGCATGGCGCAGGGGCATGTGCTGGCCCAGGGCTCAATGGCCGAAATCCGCAGCAACGAAGCGGTGCTGGAAGCCTACTTCGGTGGCGGCGCCGCCACGGCGGCCGATGCGAGTGCCTGATTGCGTAATCGCATTGCGCGACCGGTCGTCTTTTAAATTTGACGAATATTCGATTCGAATAATGCTGCCGTGTGGTGTTCCGTAATCAAGTTATTTGTTTATTTTATTAACTTAATTTAAATCCGAATTTGCGTCCCTGGCGGTGTTTGCATCCGATGTCATCCGGAAACAGCCGGAATCGACAACAAAACACCGTCAGGGAGACTCCACATGACCACATCTCGCTTGTTCGCCGGTGTCGCCATGGCCGCCACCGTCACGGCGGTGGCTGCGACCCCGTCGGCAAAGGCCGCCACGATCGAGTTGACCACCGTCAATTGGGCGCCGTTCTACGGCGAGTCGCTCGAGAAGGGCGGACCCGTGGCGGCGCTGGCGAAAGCCGCCGCGAAGGAAGTCGGCCACACCGTGACCGTCGAGTTTCTGCCGTGGAAACGGGCCATGGCCATGGCCAAGCGCGGCGAGAAAGACGGCATGCTGGGCGCCTATTACACCGAGGAACGGGACAAGGCGTTTCACTTCACCGAGGAATCCTTCTACACGGTCAAAGTGGGCCTGATCGCCGACGAAAGCCTGGGCGTGACATCCTACGGGTCGCTCAAGGACCTCACGCAATATACCATCGGCTATCAGCAGGGCTGGGCCTATCCTGAAAAATTCGACAACGCCGACTTCCTGGAGAAGGATCCGGCGCCCAACCAGACCGCCAGCGTGAAGAAGCTGGTCCATGGCCGCGTCGACATGGTGGCCATGTCCCACGGCATCTTCCGCAACGAACTCGACAAGTTGCCGAACGCGAGCCTGGACGACTACGTCTTCCTGGAGCCGCTGCTGATGGAGGGCACGCTGCACATGGCGATCTCGAACAACGCCGAGAACGCGGCGCAGCTGGCTCGCGACCTCGACGCCGGACTCGAAGCCATCCGGGAAAACGGCACCTACGAGCGCATCATCTCCAAATACAACATGTGATTCCGTCGCGCCGGCGGGTCAGGCGGTTTGACCGCCGGCCCGCCATCGGCCAATCTCCGCCAGCCTCAATCGAAAGGGGTGCCCGCCGCCCGCGTGGGCACCCTTGTGATTCTTCGAAAGCAGCGCGGCGGACGGGCATGAGTTTGCTGACCGTTGACGGCCTGTATGCCGGGTACGGCGACGTGGACATCCTCAAGGGCGTGGATGTGCGCGTCGAGCCGGGCGAGATCGTGGTGCTGATCGGCCCCAACGGCGCCGGGAAGTCCACTGTGATGAAGGCGATCTTCGGGCTGATCCGCGTCTCCGGCGGCCGGATCGCCTATCGCGATCGCGATATCACGGGGCTGCGCCCGGATCAGGTCGTGCGCTCGGGCATCTGCTACGTGCCCCAGGAAAAGAACGTTTTCCCGACCCTGACGGTCGAGGAAAATCTGGAAATGGGCGCGTTCATCCGCAACGACGATTACAGCGCCGAACTCCAGCGCGTGTACGAGCTCTTCCCCGCCCTCTACGAGAAGCGGCGCCAGCCGGCGGGCGCGCTCTCGGGCGGCCAGCGGCAGATGGTGGCGATGGGCCGCGCGCTGATGCTCGATCCCGGCCTGGTGCTGATGGACGAGCCCACGGCCGGCCTGGCGCCAGCCATCGTCGACCTGATTTTCGAGAACATCCGCAAAATCAACGACCTCGGCGTGAGCATCCTGATGGTCGAGCAGAATGCCAAGCAGGCGCTGCGCATGTCCCATCGCGGCTACGTGCTCACGACGGGGCGCAACCGTCACACCGACAGCTCCGCCAACCTGCTCGCCGACCGCGAGGTGGCGGAGATGTTCCTGGGCGGCTGACGAGGGCAAACGGGCCGGCGATGACGGAATTTCTGCAGCTTACGGTCTACGGCCTCGTGCTCGGGAGCATCGTTTCCCTGGGCGCGATCGGGCTCTCGCTCGTCTACGGCATCCTGCGCTTTCCGCACTTCGCCCACGGCGATTACATCACCCTCGGCGCCTATCTCGCGCTGGCGGTGGTGCAGGGCGTGAGCGTGTCCACGCTGGTGGCGCTGCCCGTGGGCGTGGCCGGCACCGCGGCGACGGCCATCGCGATCGATCAGGTGCTCTACCGGCGGCTGCGCCGGGTGGCGCCGGTGATCCTGCTGATCGCATCGGTGGGCGTGGCGCTGATCCTGCGCAGCCTTATCCAGATCGTCTGGGGGCCGAGCAACCAAGTTTACGAAACCGGCATCACGATGCCCTACCGCGTGGGCGGGGTGAACGTCTCCCCCGACCACATCGTCATCTTCCTGGGCGCGATCGCGCTCATGGTGGCCCTCCACCTCTTCCTGCAGAAGACGAAGATGGGCAAGGCCATGCGCGCCATGAGCGACAACGCCGACCTGGCGCAGGTGACGGGCATCCGGGTGAACACCGTCATCATCTGGACCTGGATCATCGGCGGCGGGCTGGCCGCGGCGGCCGGGATCTTCCTGGGCATGGACACGCGCCTGCACCCGGTCATGGGCTGGCGCATCCTGCTGCCGGTGTTCGCCGCCGCCATCCTGGGCGGCATTGGCCGGCCCTACGGCGCCGTCGTCGGCGGGCTGATCATCGGGTTGGCGCAGGAGTATTCGACGATCGCCATCCCGCCGTCCTACAAGCCGGCGGTGGCGTTCGCGATCATGGTCATCATGCTGGTTGTGCGCCCGACGGGCCTGTTCGCTGGACGGAAGGCGTAAGATGGAAGGGATCATCGACTACGCCGTTTTCTCGCTGTGCCTCATCGGCATCTACGGGCTGCTCGCGCTCGGCCTGAACGTGCAGTGGGGCATGACGGGGCTGTTCAACATCGGGGTCGCGGCGTTCTTCGCCGTCGGGGCCTACACCAGCGGCATGCTAACCGCGCCGCCGAGCGAGGCGCACTGGGGCGGCTTCGGCCTGCCGATCCCGGTGGGCATGGTCGCCGCGATGGTGACGAGCGGCGTGCTCGCGGTGCTCGTGGGGCTGGTGACGCTCAAATTGCGGGCGGACTATCTGGCGATCGCCACGATCGGCATTGCCGAGATCATCCGCCTGGTGATGAAGACGGAAACCGAGATCACGGGCGGCGTTCGCGGTATGCCGGACATCCCGCGGCCGCTCGCCTGGATCGAGGGGGTGAGCTTCGAGGTCACCTTCCTGGTTATCATCGCCGTGGTCGTGGCGATCGTCTACGCCGCCCTGGAAGTGGCCCGCCGGGCCGCCTGGGGGCGCGTGCTGCGCAGCATCCGCGAGAACGAAGACAGCGCGTTGGCCGCCGGCAAGAACGTCATGGGCTTCCGCATTCAGGCCTTCGTCGTCGGCGCGGCCGTGATGGGGCTGGCCGGCGCGCTGTACGCGCACTTCATCTCCTTCATCAGCCCCGAAGCCTTCAAGCCCATGCTGGCGACCTTCCTGGTGTGGGTGATGCTGATCGCCGGCGGCAGCGGCAACAACAAGGGGGCGCTGCTGGGTGCGCTCGTTATCTGGGGAATCTGGTCGGCCAGTGAGATGGTCACGGGGCTGCTGCCCGGCGCGCTCGCGACCCAGGCCGGGGCCGTGCGCATCCTGCTGATCGGCGTGCTGCTGGAGATCATCCTGGTGACGCGGCCGGAAGGCATGCTCAGCGAGGCCGGCGAGCGCATGCGCGGCATCCGCAAGGAGTCCCGGCGCGAGAAGCGGTGAAGCCAGCTTCTCAGGCGATCAGCAGGACCAGGTACACGGTCAGCGCCCCGCCCAGGGGCGCGCCCACGAGCAACGCCAGCGCGATCAGCAGCCACTGGCCGATCCGGGCAGGCGGGGGCCATTTTGGGGCTCGCGTGGTGCGGCCGGCCGGCGCCGGCGCGTGAGACGACCGCGTCGCCGGCTGCACCGCGGCTATCTCGGTGGAGCCAGGGGAGGCCGAGCTGGTCGTCGGTCGTGGAATTTGTTCCGGCCCCGCGGCTTCCAGCAGCGTGTTCCGGTTCAATCGGCCGCTATCCGGCCACCAGGTCAGCGAGACGACCCGGCAGCGTCGGGGCTTGCTGCCCGAAGCCATGCGGATGGCGCAGGCCAGGGCGTCGTTGCGGTCCAGACAGAAGCCCTGAAGCAGCCAGTCGCCGTCGTCCAGTTCGACTTCGATCTCGTACATCAGCGCCGCCCCCGCTCGGCGCCGGATCGTGGGTCTGGTTTGCGCGCGTTGGCCGCCGTAAGCGCTTGCGCGATCCGTGTGCATGCGGAAGCGTGCCCGGAAGCTTTGTCTGGATCAACCTATAGCCTATTAAACGCATTTCGGATCGGCCCGCGCGGAACGGCGTCGGCGCGGGGCGCACCGGAAAAAGCCCGCGATCCCGAAGGACCGCGGGCTTGAGCCAAAAACCGGCCTGTCGGCGCCGGTTAGAGCTCGGGCTTGATGCGCTGGATCGTGGTGACCTCGGTGCCCTTGAAGCTCCACTGCTGGAAGATGCCGGGCACGTCGCCGTTCTCGTCGAAGTCGTGCGAGCCGGCGGCGCCGTCGTAGTTCACCTGCTCACCGTTCTTCAGCGCCGTCAGCGCCGCCTCCCACTCGCCGGGGCCGACCTCCTTGCCCGGCGGGTTGGCGACCTCGGAGAGGGCGTCGCGAACGGCCTCACCCTCGGTGGAGCCGGCTTTCTGCATCGCCAGCGCGAGCAGGTAGGCAGCGTCGTAGGCCGTGTCGATGAAGGGCTTCGGCGGCAACTCGCCGTAAGCGTCCTTGAACGCGCTTTCGAAGTGCGCCGCGCCCTCGCCCTTGGGGGCCGCGGGCACCGTGCCGAGGCTGTCGTCCAGATAGGTGCCGCCGATCTGCTTCGGCACCTCCGGCGCCTTCATGCCGTCGGTGAAGATGAATTTCTGGAACAGCCCCTGCTGCAGGCCCTGGCGGATGATGGTGGTGCCGTTCTGCGGATAGCCGATGAGCGCCAGCGCCTCGGCGCCGCCCTTCTTGGCCTCCGACAGCTCGCCACGGTAGGAAGCCTTGCCCTTCTCGTAGGGCAGGGAGGCCGGCACGGTACCGCCGCGTTTCTCGAACTGCTTCTTGAAGGTGTTGGCAAGGCCCTCGCCGTAGGCGTTGTTCACGTAGAGCGTGGACACGGACCGGTAGCCCTTGTCGTAGGCGAGGTTGCCGAGCACCCGGCCCTGAAGCGCGTCCGAGGGCACCGTGCGGAAGAGATAGCCGTTGTCCTCCAGCGTCGTGATCGTCGGTGAGGTGGAGGCGTTGGAGATTTGCGGCACGCCCTTGGAGCTGGTCACCGCGCGCGCCACGGAGATGGAAACGCCCGAAGACATCGCGCCGACGATGCCGGCCACGTTTTCCACGGAGACCAGCTTGTTCGCGGCGTCGACGCCGGCCTGGGGCGTGGTCTTGGTGTCGGCGAAGGCGGTCTTCAGGTCCTCACCGAGCACGCCGCCGGCGGCGTTGATCTCCTCGACCGCGAGCTGAAGGCCCTGCTTCGAGGTGGAGCCGTAGGCCTGCAGGTCGCCCGTCAGCGGGAAAAGCCCGCCGATCTTGACGTCCTGCGCCATCGCCGGGCTGGCTACGAGCGCCCCCGCCATGATCCCGGCGAGGGCGAGCCGCGGGGTGCTTGGCATGCTGTACCTCCCTTGCGTGCTTTCGCTTGTGGGTTAGTGCCTTGCTACTGTGGCAGCGACACGGCGGCAACGCCAGCGAACCCGCACGGGGTTGTCAGAAGGACTCCCGCACATGGGCGCGCCCGGCGGCTGGTTTCCCGTTGCTTCCACCGCCCGCGCCTGTTTAAACACCGTGACACCCGCGGGGAGTCGGCAAAGCCGGAAAGGGCCGGGAAGCGGACATGTCGGATCGTGTGGTCGCCATCGCCTCGGATCATGCCGGGTACCGACTGAAGCAGGAGCTCGCCGAGGAGCTCGGCAAGCTGGGGGCGCAGCCGCTGGACCTGGGTACCCACGATGAGGAGTCCGTGGACTACCCGGACTTCGGCCGGGCCATCGCGGAGGCGATCGAGAACGGACGCGCCGAGCGCGGCGTGCTGGTCTGCGGCACCGGCATCGGCATTTCCATCGCGGCCAACCGCAACCCGGCCGTGCGGGCGGCCCCGTGTCACGATGCCACGATCACGCGGCTTGCCCGGCAGCACAACGACGCCAACGTCCTGGCCCTCGGCGCCCGCACGATCGGGGCCGAAGTCGCGAAGGATTGCCTGCGGGTGTTCCTGGAAACACCTTTCGAGGGCGGACGCCACGAACGCCGCGTCGCGAAGCTGGGAAACGGGGCGGCAAGGACCTAGAGGGGACGACGGACGATGACGGCGGATGAGGCTCAGCAACCCGACGTGAGCGCCGACGGCTTCTTCACCACGCCGCTGGCGGAGCGCGACCCCGAGATCATGGGGTCGATCAACAAGGAACTCGGCCGGCAGCAGAACCAGATCGAGCTGATCGCGTCCGAGAACATCGTCTCGCGCGCGGTGCTGGAAGCCACCGGCAGTGTGCTGACGAACAAGTACGCCGAGGGCTACCCCGGCAAGCGCTACTACGGCGGCTGTGAGTTCGTCGACATCGCCGAGGAAAAGGCGATCGAGCGCGCCAAGCAGCTGTTCGACTGCGGCTACGCCAACGTGCAGCCGCACTCCGGCGCGCAGGCCAACCAGGCCGTGCTGCTGGCGCTCGCCAAGCCCGGCGACACCGTGATGGGCCTGTCGCTGTCCGCCGGCGGCCACCTGACGCACGGCGCCGCGCCGAACCTCTCCGGCAAGTGGTTCAACGCCGTCCAGTACGGCGTGCGCCAGGAAGACGGCCAGATCGACTTCGACGAGGTGCGCAAGCTCGCGCACGAGCACAAGCCGCGCATCATCATCACCGGCGGCTCGGCCTATCCGCGCTTCATCGACTTCCAGCGCTTCCGCGAGATCGCGGACGAGGTGGGTGCCATCTTCCAGGTGGACATGGCGCACTTCGCCGGGCTGGTCGCCGGCGGCGTGCACCCGAACCCGCTGGATCACTGCCACGTCGCGACGACCACGACGCACAAGACGCTGCGTGCGGCCCGTGGCGGCATGGTGCTGACCAACGACGCCGACATCGCCAAGAAGGTCAATTCGGCCGTCTTCCCGGGCCTGCAGGGCGGGCCGCTGATGCACAGCATCGCCGGCAAGGCCGTCGGCCTGGGCGAGGCGCTGACCCCCGAGTTCCGCGCCTACACCCAGCGCATCGTCGACAACGCCAAGACGCTGGCCGGCCGCCTGCAGGAGCACGGCTTGGAGATGGTCAGCGGCGGCACGGACACGCACGTCATCCTGGTCGACCTGCGCCCCAAGGGCCTGACCGGCAAGGCCGCCGAAGCGAGCCTCGACCGCGCGGGCATCACCTGCAACAAGAACGGCGTCCCCTTCGACCCGGAGAAGCCGACCGTGACCTCGGGCATCCGCCTGGGCACGCCGGCCGCCACCACGCGCGGCTTCGGGCCGGAGGAGTTCCGCCAGGTCGCCGATCTGATCGCGCGCGTGCTCGACGGCCTGCGCGACGATCCGGACAACATCGCCGAGACCGAGCGCGCGGTCCGCGACGACGTCCTGACGCTTTGCCGCCGCTTCCCCATTTACGGGCAGTAAGCGGGGCGGACGCCGGCCCGGAGACGAGGGTGAATGCGCTGCCCGTTCTGTAACGAAGACGACAGTCAGGTGAAGGACTCGCGGCCGACGGATGACGGCTACGCCATCCGTCGGCGGCGGGCCTGTCCGCACTGTGGCGCGCGCTTCACCACCTTCGAGCGCGTGCAGTTGCGCGAGTTGACGGTCGTCAAGGGAAACGAGCGGCGCGAGCCCTTCGACCGCGACAAAATCATGCGCTCCATGCTCATCGCGTTGCGCAAGCGGCCGGTGGATCAGGAGCGCCTGGAAGGCGAGGTCAACGCCATCGTCCGCCGGCTGGAAAGCCGGGGCGAGAGCGAAATCTCGTCCGACACCGTAGGGGGCATGGTGATGGAGGCGCTGGCACGGCTTGATCAGGTCGCCTACGTCCGCTTCGCCTCCGTCTACAAGAACTTCCACGAAGCCCGCGACTTCGAGACCTTCGTCGGATCCCTCGGTGACGAGTCCGAATCCCAGTGAAATCGACCGCGCCTGGATGGGCTCGGCCCTGGCGCTGGCGCAGCGCGCGCTCGGCCGGGTCGCGCCCAACCCGGCGGTGGGGTGTGTGCTCGTCCGCGACGGGCGCGCGATCGCGCGCGGCTGGACGCAGCCGGGCGGGCGACCGCACGCCGAGCAGGAAGCGCTGCGGCACGCCGGCTCGGATGCCGCGGGCGCGACCGCCTATGTCACGCTGGAACCGTGCGATCATCACGGCACAACGCCGCCCTGTAGCGAAGCCCTGATCGCGGCGGGGGTCAGCCGCTGCGTCGTCGCCATGCGCGATCCCGACGAGCGGGTCGCCGGCCACGGCATCGCGCGGCTGCGCGACGCCGGGATCGAGGTGGTCGAGGGCGTGCGCGATGCCGAGGCGGCGGCGCTCAACGCGGGCTACGTGCGCCATCGCCGCGAGGGACGGCCCGAGGTCACGCTCAAGCTCGCGACGACGCTGGACGGGCGCATCGCCACGCGCACCGGCGAGAGCCAGTGGATCACCGGGCCCGAGGCGCGTAGCCGCGCCCACCTGGAGCGCGCCCGTCACGACGCGGTGCTGGTCGGCAGCGGCACGGCGGCGCGCGACGACCCGCGCCTGACGGTGCGCCTGGGCGGCGGCGCGGCGCGGCAGCCGACCCGTGTGGTGTTGGACAGCCGCCTGCGCCTTCCGCTGACGCACGCGCTCGTGCGCGACGCCCATACCGTCCCGACGGTGGTGCTGACGCGCTGGGACGCGCCAAGCGACCGCACGGCCGCGCTCAACGACGCCGGCGTGAGCGTCGCCCACCTGGCCCCGGACGACGACGGCGAGGGCACCGGCGTTTCGCTCACCGGGGCGCTGGCGGCCCTGGGCAGCCGTGGCCTGACGCGCGTGCTCGTGGAAGGGGGTGGCCGGCTTGCCGGCGCCCTGATGCGCGCCGATCTGGTGGACCGCCTCATCTGGTTCCGGGCGCCCAGCCTCATCGGCGGCGACGGTGTGCCCGCCATCGCCGGGGCCGGGGTGACGGGACTCGACGCCGTGCCCACGTTCCGGCAAACGAGCACCATCCGGGTGGGCGGCGACACCATGGAAACCCACGAGCGCGTGCGGGAGTCGGGATGTTCACGGGCCTGATCAGCGATTGCGGCCGCATCCGCAAGGTTGCGCCCTCGGCGGACGGCAGCGGGCGGCGCATGGTCATCGAAACGGCCTGGGACACCGCCCGCATTGCGACCGGGGCGTCGATCGCCTGTTCGGGCGTCTGCCTGACGGCCGTGGAACTGGGGTCCGGCTGGTTCGCGGTGGACGTGTCCAGGGAAACGCTGGATTGCACGACGCTGGGCGCGTGGCGCGAGGGCACGCGCGTGAACCTGGAGCGCTCGCTGACCGCGGGCGATGAGCTGGGCGGGCATCTCGTGTCGGGCCACGTCGACGGTGTCGGCGAGGTGACGGCGCACACGCGTGAGGGCGACTCCTGGCGCACCACCATCGCCGTGCCGCCGCGCCTGATGGCGCTGATCGCGCCCAAGGGCTCGATCGCGGTCGACGGCGTGTCGCTCACGGTGAACGAGGTCGGCTCGGCCAGTTTCGGCGTGAACATCATCCCCCACACCGCCGCGGTGACCACCTTCGGGGCGCTGGCCGCCGGCGACCGGGTCAATCTGGAGATCGACATGCTGGCGCGCTACGTTGCCCGCCTTGTGGAGGCGCAATGGACGACGCGGCGGATCTAGCCTTCAGCGAGGTCAAGTCGCCCATCGAGGACATCATCGCGGACGCCCGCAACGGGCGCCTCTTCATCCTGGTGGACGACGAGGACCGCGAGAACGAGGGCGACCTGGTCATCCCGGCGCAGATGGCGACGCCGGCGGCCGTCAACTTCATGGCGAAGTACGGGCGCGGGCTGATCTGCCTGGCGCTGACGAACGACCGCGTGGGCGAGCTCGGCCTGCCCATGATGGCGCGGCAGAACCAGGCGCGCCACGGCACGGCCTTCACGGTCTCGATCGAGGCCCGCGAGGGCGTGAGCACGGGCATCTCCGCCCCGGACCGCGCCCACACCATCGCCACGGCCGTCGACCCGGAGAAGGGCGCCGGGGACATCGTCACGCCCGGCCACGTCTTCCCGCTGGCGGCGCGCGACGGCGGCGTGCTCGTGCGCGCGGGCCACACCGAGGCGGCGGTGGACGTGGCGCGGCTCGCCGGGCTCAACCCCTCGGGCGTGATCTGCGAGATCATGAATGACGACGGCTCGATGGCCCGGCGCGACGATCTGGTGAAGATGGCGCGCGCACACGGCCTGCGCATCGGCACGATCGCCGACCTGATCGCCTATCGCCGCCGCCACGACCGCATCGTGGAACGCCGTCTGGAGACGGATTTCGAGTCCGTGTTCGGCGGGCAGTTCCGCATGGCGCTGTATGTGAACACCGCCGCCTATGCCGAGCACCTGGCGCTGTGGAAGGGTGATCCGGCCGACGGCGAGCCCATGCCGGTGCGCATGCACGCCCTCAACGTCATGGACGACGTGCTGGGCGACGCCCAGGCCGGCAAGGTGGGCGAGGTGCAGGCGGCGATGCGCATGATCGGCGAGATGGGCCGCGGCGTTGTCGTGCTCATCCGCGAGCCCACGCCCACGGCGCTGTCCGACCGCATCCGCGCGCGCATGGGCGAGGGGCCGCGCACCCAGGCGGAGTTGCGCGACTACGGCGTGGGCGCGCAGATCCTGCTCGACCTGGGCGTGCGCGACATGGTGTTGCTGTCCAACACCCGGCGCACGGTCGTTGGGCTACAGGAAGGCTACGGCTTGCGCATCGTCGAGCAACGTCCCATTGAACGCCCCGAGAGCCTGCCCATCCGCACGAAGGGGGACGGATGACCGCGCCCCACATCCTTATCGCCGAGGCGCGCTACTACGAGGACGTCGGCGAGCATCTGCTTCAGGGCGCCATCGACACCATCGAGCGCGCCGGCGCCACCTGGGAGCACGTGCGCGTGCCCGGTGCCTTCGAACTGCCGGCCGCCGTGCAGATCGCCGTGCGCTCCCTCGACTTCTACGCCCTGCGCCGGCGCGCCGACGGCTACGTGACGCTGGGCTGCGTGATCCGGGGCGCGACCTCGCACTACGATCACGTCTGCGAGCAGACGACACGCAAGCTGCAGGATCTGGCCTGCCACTACACCTTGGCGCTGGGCTACGGCCTGCTTACGTGCGAAAACCACGAGCAGGCGCTGGAGCGCGCCCGCACGGACCGCCGCAACAAGGGCGGCGAGGCCGCGCAGGCCTGCCTCGACATGATCGAACTGAAGCGCGCCTATCACCTCTATCCGCGCTAGGAGATCCCGGCATGAGCGCCGCCAGCGCCCGACCGCACGCGCCCGACCGCCGCACGCAGGCCCGCTTGGCCGCCGTGCAGGCGCTGTATCAAGTCGAACTCGGAGAACTCGACCCCGGGACGGTGCTGCTGGATTTCCTGCAGAACCGTCTGCACGAGGACATGGAAGGGCTCAAGATCGGCCGCGTCGACCGCACGCTGTTCGGCCAGCTCGTCAACGGCGTGCCGGGGCGGCGTCGGGAGCTGGACGACATGGTGTGCGCCGTGCTCGATCCCGATTGGCCGCTCGACCGCCTGGAGACCGTGCTGCGCATCATCTTGGAATGTGGCGCCTACGAGCTCTCGGAGAACCAGGATGCGCCCGTCGGCGCCATCATCAACGAGTACGTCGAACTCGGCCGCGCCTTTTTCGACGGCGGTGAGGCCGGGCTCGTGAACGGCGTGCTCGACCGCCTGGCGCGCACGCTGCATCCCGAAACGGCGCGCGGCGGCGACGCGGCCGGGGATTTCGCCTGAGCCGGCCGTGTGGGACGAGTTCGACCTCATCGCCACGCATTTCGCGCCGCTGGCGCGCGATTCCGACGCCGCGCTGGGGCTGCGCGACGACGCCGCGCTGCTAACGCCGCCAACTGACGGCGATCTGGCGCTGACGCTCGACACCATCACCAGCGGCGTCCACTACCTTCCCGACGACCCCCCCGATCGCATCGCGCAGAAGCTGGTGCGTGTGAACCTCTCGGACTTGGCCGCGATGGGCGCGCGCCCGCTCGGCTATCTGCTGAGCACCGCGTTCGCGCGCGAGCTGGACGGCGCCTGGGTCGCCCGCTTCGCCGAGGGGCTGGGGCGGGACCAGGAAACCTACGGCATCGAGCTGCTGGGCGGCGACACCACGGCCATGCCGGGCCCGAGCTGCCTGACGCTCATCGCCGTTGGGGCGGTGCCGCGCGCGTCGGCGCTGCGGCGTTCCGGGGCTCGGGTCGGGGACTGGGTCTACGTCTCGGGGACGATCGGTGACGCGGCGCTCGGGCTGCGCGCGTGCCGCGGCGAGCTGTCGGGCGACGGCGCGGATTTGGCGGTGCTGTGTGATCGCTACCGCCTGCCACAGCCGCGTGTTGCTCTGGGCAGGGCCTTGCGCGAGCAGGGCCTCGCCACGGCCGCCGTCGATGTTTCCGACGGTCTGGTCGCGGATCTGGGGCACCTCGCGACGGCATCCGGCGTCGGGATCGTCATGGACGCCGAACATGTGCCGCTGAGTTCAGCGTCGCGCCGCGTGCTGGACACCGGGATGGCCACGCTGGCGGCGCTGTTCACCGGTGGCGATGACTACGAACTGGCCTTCACGGCGTCGCCTGAGCACGACTCCGAAGTCCGGGCGGCGGCCGAAGCGGCGGGCGTGACGATCGCGCGGATCGGGGCCGTGACCGACGGGCAGGACGTGGAGATGCGTGACCGGGCCGGTCAGCGGCTCTCGGTGGACGGTATGGGCTGGCGCCACCATTAACTTTTACGCGCAGTTTACCGAGACGGCGCACGCTGGCGCCGCATCCAACGGAGAGATCCGCGCCGCATGGCCCGTCTGCTTCTCATCCTGGCTCTTGTCGTGATGGCCGTTGCCGCCGGCGGTGGCGGTTGGTGGTTCGGCGTGCGCGGCGAGCCCGTCCCCTTTCTCGACAGCGGCTCGGACTCCGGGTCTGCAAAGAAAAAGCAGGCCTCGGACGACCCCGTTCAGTTCGTGGAGATGGACCCCATTTCCGTTCCGGTCATGGACGAAGGCCAAGTGGTCCGGATTTTGAGCGTCGTGGTGTCGGTGGAGGTGCGACAGGCGAGCACCGAGATTATCGACAGCCACGGCCGCGAGTTGCGCGATGCGTTCATCAAACAACTCCACGGCATGTACTCCCTCGACTACGTTCGGGAGCACGAGAACCGCGACAAGCTGGTGAAACAGCGGCTGACGCGCACCGCCAGGGACATCATCGGCCCGGCGGTGAAGGGGATCTTCTTCAAGGAAGTCAACCGGCGCGAGACGGCCGGATAGCGCCTCGAAAACCCGCGCGGGCACACCGGGTGCCCGCACAGGTGATACCGCACATTATTGCGGCCTGGGGGTGGTCGGCCCGCGGCCCGGACCCGGCGACGCACCGCCGCTCGACCCGGACTGATTGAATCGGCCCAGGTTCCCGATGAGCTGCTCGAAGACATTCAAGTCGCGGCCGGCCGTCGGTGTGATGTCGTCCACCGGGTCGATGGCGCGGCCGTCGGTCTTGGTGAGCACCTTCGTGTCGGCAACCGTGTTGTCGTCGCGGAAGGAAACCTTGAAGACGCGCCGCGTGACCACTTCCGGCTCGAAGAAGGCGATCTGCTTTTTCTCCGCGCCGATGTAATACCAGGTTTCATTCGCGAATGGGGCGCGCGTGGACGGCGCTCCCAGGACGTCGACGACATCGTTGCGCGTGTCTTTACCCGCGCGGATTTTGGCGATCTCGTCCTTCTCGGGCATGTTCCCGTGGACACGTTTGGGCGCCTCGCACCCGGCGGCTGCCAACGCCGTGCCCGCCACGAGAGCCCACGCCACCACGCGTGCCGTCCTGCCGCGCTGCACCATCGTTCGATCCTTGCCTTGGACGGAAACGACTTGATTATGCGCACGTGGTGGACCACTTCAAGCCCACTGCCGGGCAGAGCGACACGAGCACGCATGTTGGGACGGATGTTCCGGCGCAAGCAGCCGGAGGCGGACATGGCGCGGGCCCTGTACGACCGGGTGGTCGAGCAGGCGCGAGCACCCGTGTTCTACAGGGACCTGGGCGTTCCGGACACCCTGGACGGGCGTTTCGACGCCATCGTGCTGCATGCCACGCTGGTAATCCGCCGGCTCCAGCGCGCCGCCAACCCGCTGGCCGAACGCGGCCAGGCGCTTTTCGACACGCTCGTTGACGACATGGACCGCTCGTTGCGGGAAATGGGGGCGGGTGATCTCGGTGTCGCCCCGCGGGTGAAGCGCATGGCGCAGGGGTTCTACGGTCGCTTCGACGCCTACGGCCGGGCGCTGGACGGCGAGGGCGATCTGTGCGATGCGCTCGCGCGCAATCTGTATGGAACGGTCGCCACGCCGGACCCGCGCGCCCTTGAGCTAATGGCCGCGTACGTGCGCCGCGAGGCCGAGCGCCTCGACAGCATGCCGGATGATGCGTTCCAGGGCACCGCGCAGGTGTTCGGCGATCCGCCTGCGGTCGGCGCGGAAGTGGGCGGCGCCGTCGATTGACCGGCTTCGCGCCTGCCACGTACCGTTTCCTTCACGCCATCCTGCTGGAGGCTTGTGGCCAATGACACTCGCGCCCGATGGCACGACGGAATTCTCGCGTCCACTTCGCCTGGACCGCCTGTCCGCCGGCACGTTCGACGCGGATTACGAGGCGAGCGCGAGCGAAACCGCGGCGCTGGCAACACGGTTCGATCTGCCGGGCATCCAAAGCCTGTCGGGCTCGCTGCGCGTCCGTCGGCCCGGCAACGGGCCGCTGATCCGCGTGGAAGGCCGTGTGCGCGCCGAGGTGACCCAGGTTTGCGTGGTGACCCTGGAAGAGGTCGCCAACCGGATTGAAGAATCCTTCGTGCAGCTTTACACCACGGCGCCGCACCCGGAAGACAGCGAGGTGTTCGTCTCGCCGGACGACGAGGACACGCCCGAGCCACTGACCGGCAACAGCCTGGATCTGGGCGAAATCCTGGCCGAACAGCTCGCCCTGGCCCTGGACCCGTATCCGCGCGCGCCAGGTGCCGAGTTCGGCACCGCCAGCGCGGAAACCAGTCCGGACGAGGAGCGCAACCCCTTCGCGAAGTTGGCGGAGCTGCGGTGGCGCCACTGAGGGGTGCGCCGTGGAAGGCGCATCTGCTGGCCTTGTCGCAGCGGGTGTCTTCCTTTATCACGTCGGCTTCAATGCGGTCGCGAGGAAAACAGGAGCACACACCATGGCGGTCCCGAAGAAGAAGAAATCCAAGTCCCGCCGCGACAAGGGCCGCTCCCATCTGGGGCTGAAGGCGCCCGCCTATGTCGTGGATCAGGACAGCGGCGAGTATCGCCGTCCCCATCACATCGACCTCAAGACCGGCATGTATAAGGGTCGTGAGGTCATTGAGCCGAAAGACGATTCCTGACGCGACATCCGTGTCGTTTGAGGGCGGCGGCCGGAACGGAACCGGCCGCGCGACGGCGCGTGCGCGAGTTCAGGCCGTATCCTTCCTGGGTACGGTTTGTGCGCGCGCGTGCGCGTGGCCGGACCGGCCGAGCACGGCTGGCGAGCAAGCCATGGAGATCGGGCTGTGAGCGGGCGTCTCACGATCGCACTGGACGCCATGGGGGGAGACCACGCGCCGCGGATGGTGCTGCGCGGGGCCGACCTCGCCCGCAAGCGTCACCCCGATGTCGACTTCTTGATCTTCGGCCGCGAAAGCGAGGTCGGGCCGCGGCTCGACAAGATGAAGCGGCTCAAGCAGGTCACAACGCTCGTCCACTGTGACGATGTGGTCAGCGATTCGGAGAAGCCCTCGGCTGCCCTGCGTGGTAGCCGCGACGCCTCGATGCGGCGTGCCGTGGAGGCTGTGCGCGACGGCCGCGCCGGCGCGTGCGTGTCCGCCGGCAACACGGGCGCGCTGATGGCGATGTCGAAGCTCGTGCTCAAGATGCTGCCGGGCATCGAGCGCCCCGCCATCGCGTCCTTCTTCCCCACGCTGCGCGGTGAATCCGTGATGCTGGATCTGGGGGCGAACGTGCAGTGTTCGGCCCAGAACCTGGTCGATTTCGCGGTGATGGGGAATGTCTTCTGCCGCACGGTGCTTGGCACGGTTGAGCCCGCGACAGGGCTGATCAACGTGGGTTCGGAAGAGTTGAAGGGTCACGAAACCCTCTGGGCCGCGCGCGATCAACTCAACGAGTTGGATCTGCCCGGGCGCTTCTACGGCTTCATCGAAGGCGACGACATGGCGAAAGGCACGGTTGACGTCATCGTGACCGACGGCTTCACCGGCAATGTCGCCTTGAAGGCGAGTGAAGGAACCGCCAAGCTGGTCAGCGTCTACCTGCAACGGACGTTCAAAAGTTCGGTGTTCGCGCAGATCGGCTACCTCTTCGCACGGCGCGCCATGCAAAAACTCCGCCAGCGGACCGATCCCCGGCGCTACAACGGGGCCATCTTTCTGGGGTTGAACGGGATCACCGTGAAGAGCCACGGCGGTACGGATGCTGTCGGCTTCGCCAACGCGATCGACGTGGCCGTGGACATGGTCCGCGAGGACTTCCTGGAGCGGATCCGCTCGGATCTGGCCAGCATCGACCGCTCCGTTCCGGCGGCACAGGCGGCGGGGTAAAGCATGAAGCGCGCGCTGATGACGGGCTGCGGCGCCTATTTGCCGGAGCGCGTTCTAACCAACGACGAGATCGCGCAGCGCCTCGACACCTCGGATCAGTGGATCCGCCAGCGCACGGGCATCTGCGAGCGCCGCATCGCGGCAACGGGCGAGACGACGGCCGATCTGGGCACGACGGCCGCCCAGCGCGCGTTGGCTCAGGTCGGCATGACGGCCAACGACGTGGATCTCCTGGTCGTGGCCACCGCGACCCCGGATGAGACCTTCCCGGCGACGGCCACCCGGATTCAGGCGCGGCTGGGCATGACGCGCGGCGCGGCGTTTGACGTGCACGCGGTCTGCACGGGTTTTGTCTATGCGCTGGCCGTGGCGGACAACTTCATCAAGGTGGGGCAGGCGCGTACGGCCCTCGTCGTGGGCGCGGAGACGTTTTCCCGCATCCTCGATTGGGAGGACCGCGGCACCTGTGTGCTCTTCGGGGACGGGGCCGGCGCCGTCGTTTTGGAGGCGGTCGAGAACGGCGAGGCGGACGGCCGCGGCGTGCTTTCCACGCACCTGCATTCCGACGGTCGCCACCACGATGCCCTCTACGTGGACGGCGGCCCCTCGAGCACACAGACCGTTGGCCACCTGCGCATGGAAGGCCGTGAGGTGTTCCGCCACGCGGTTTCGCGCATGGCGGAGGTGATCGACGAAGCTCTGGACGCCAACGACCTGACCCCGGGCGACGTGGACTGGCTGGTGCCGCACCAGGCCAACATGCGCATCATCGAGGCCATGGGCCGGCGGCTGAACCTGCCGCCGGATCGCGTTGTTTCCACCGTGGACCGCCATGCCAACACCTCCGCGGCCTCCATCCCGCTGGCGTTGTGCGAAGCCGTGGACGACGGCCGCATCCAGCGCGGCGATCTGGTCCTCATGGAAGGCATGGGCGGCGGCTTCACCTGGGGCTCGGCGCTGGTCCGCTGGTAACGCTGTCGCCTAACCACGTATCCAAGCTCTCAAAATTGACGCGTGTGCCGGGGACCAGTAGCGTGCGGACGTCCACCGGCGAGGGGGTATGGGCCTATGGCGGAGGATACCGTCACGCGTGCCGATTTGACCGAGGCCGTGTATCAAGAGGTCGGGCTGAGCCGGAACGAGTCGGCGAAACTCGTCGAAGACGTTCTGGAAGAGATTTCCAGCGCGCTGCTGCGGGGGGAAACCGTGAAGATTTCCTCGTTCGGCAGCTTTGGCGTGCGCAACAAGGGACACCGCGTCGGCCGCAATCCCAAGACCGGCGAGGAAGTCCCGATTCAGCCCCGGAAAACGCTGGTCTTCCGGGCCTCGCACGTGCTCAAGAATCGCTTGAACGAGGTCCTGCGCGCACAACGCAGCGCTGGCTGAGCCAGCGGCTGAGACAGCAGGGGCACCCCGTCGCGATGGCAAGGCGCCGTGCAGGAAGCAAATCGGCCGCCGCGTTTCGCACAATCAGCGAGGTGGCGGAAGAGCTTCAGTTGCCCCAGCATGTGCTGCGGTTCTGGGAAACGAAGTTCGACGAGGTTCAGCCCCTGAAGCGGGGCGGTGGGCGGCGGTACTACCGGCCTGAGGACATCGATCTTCTCCGGCGGATTCGCGACCTCCTCTACAGCGACGGCTACACCATTAAGGATGTCCAACAGTTCCTTGAGGACGGCCAAATCGAGGTCCCGCGCAACCTTCGCCGCGCGCGCCAGGGCGGGCGCCCACAATCCGACCGCGGCCAGACCGCACAGGGTGACGGGGAAGGCGCATCCGGTGGAACGGATGCGTCGTCGGCGCCCGCCGAGCTGGACGCATCCCATCGTCACGAACTGGAACAGGTGCTTGCCGAGTTGACGGCGGCGCGCGACGAACTGCGTCGCGCTGGATTGGACGCTGGGGATTGAAGCCGCTCCCGGAGGTTTGTATATGGGCGGAGACGTAGCGGTGCGATTCACCGCTGAAGGTCGGTCGGAGCGTGGCGCAGCTTGGTAGCGCACTCGGCTGGGGGCCGAGAGGTCGCAGGTTCGAATCCTGCCGCTCCGACCATCTTTCTCCTGATATCCCGAGATTCTGCCGTGATTCCGGCGGCGCGACGGACCCGTTCTCGGCGCCTGGGCTAAGCGCTTGCTGACAGCGCGTCCAACGGGAAGTCCTGCTTGCCTGGCGTTTTACACGCAGTGAATCCGGGGCAGGCGGCGCAGGCCGGGATGTGTGCCCAGCCGTCGGTGGGCCATGGCCTGGACAGCTTTACGGTTGTGGTTGTCATGGCGGCCACGTTGACCCACCCTCGCCGGACAATCCGGGGGAGCCCGCGTATTCCGGGCTGAGAGTGTGCCGAAGGGCACTGACCCCTCGAACCTGACCAGGTTCATACCTGCGTAGGGAGCGTGACATGCCCGGTGTTTCGTCCGTCCTCGCGGCGGCACTGCTGGTTGCTGTGCTGGCCGCGTTCGCTTGGATCGGCCTGCGTGCCCGCCGGTCCCGCACCTCACTCGACGACTATCTCACAGCCCGCCACTCTCAGCCGGCGACGGCGCTGGGGCTGTCTTTTCTCGCCTCAGGAGCGGGGGCGTGGATTCTCTTCGCGCCGCCGGAAGTGGGAGCCTTCGTGGGCCCGCTCGGCATCGCCGGGTACGCCGTGGGGGCGGGCGCGCCCTTCCTGGTGTATGGGCTGGCCGGGCCCCGGTTGCGCCGCCTCGCGCCCAAGGGGCACGGGCTGACGACCTTCCTGCATGCGCGCTACGGCCCGGCGTTCCACGCCTATGCCGTGGCCCTCTCTGTGCTCTACATGCTGACCTTCGTGACCGCCGAGCTGACTGCGGCGGGCTCGGTGACGGCATTGCTGAGCGGTGTGCCGGCCTGGGTCGCCGTGGCGCTGGTCGCGGGCACGACGCTGCTTTACACGGCGAGCGGCGGTCTGCGCGCCAGCCTCCGCACGGATCGCTGGCAGGCTGTGGTGCTGGTGGTTCTGCTGCTGGCGGCCGCATTCGCCGGGGCGTCTGCGCTACCGGATGCGCCGGAACCGCGTGGTGCACAACTGGGCGGTTGGCACGCAGCTATCACGCTCGTGATCGCCGTGACGGCGGCCAACCTTTTCCACCAGGGCTACTGGCAGCGCGTGTGGTCGGCAGCCTCCGACCGTGCGTTGGTGCGTGGCGGCCTCTGGGGCGCATTGGTGTCGGTGCTGGTGATCGCGGTGACCGGAACCCTGGGGCTGCTGGCCGCGGGCGCCGGGCTGCCGCTGGGCGAGCCGCCGGCGCCGCTGTTCGCGCTCTTCGGGGCGGGGCCGGGCTGGCTGGGGCCGGTTGTGTTGGTGCTCGCGATCACGCTCGTCGCCTCGTCCGTGGATACCCTGGAAAGTGGCTTGGCCGCGCTGGTGGGGTCGGAGCGCCCGACCCTCTCGCTCGGTGCGGCGCGTTGGCTTACGGTGGCGTTGATGGTGCCGGCGATCGCCGTCGCACTGCAGGGCTACTCCGTGTTGCGCATCCTGCTGGTCGCGGACCTGCTGTGCGCCACGGCCGTGGTGCCGGCGTTGGCCGGTCTGGGTACGCGCTTGACCGGCGCCGGCGCGCTCGCGGCCGCGCTTGCGGGTGTGGCCGGCGGTGTCGGCGGCGCGCTGGTCCAGGATGGCACGCTGTTGGCGGTGACGTTTCCGGGCGGGGTGCCGACGCTCGGCCCCTTCCTCGGCGCGCTGCTCGCGTCCGCGGCCGTGGTCGCCGGCGGTGCCGTGTTCAGCAGCCGCCGTACCGATCCGGCTGCCGCAGGCGCTCGCGTGACACCACTGGAAACCGGCTAGGATCACGGCGAGCATGATGGACGCGGTCCCCCGAGCCCGGACGGCGGAGATTCGCAGCAAACGCTGCGGTCCTCCCCTTTCCGGGCACCTCTGGCGGTGCGCGAGGGCCGGGCGCACGATCGGTCGCCGCCCGGCGTGTTGGTGCAGGGCCGTCACCGTTTCAGCAGACGCCGTGGCATTTTGCGATGTCGGGCTCATTTCGGCGACCGAAAGAGGCGCCACGCTCATGCCGTCGAGACGTGGTTGGGGCGGCGGTTGTCTCCTAACCTCCGGGCATGGATCGAATTCGGAGAACAGCAAAACCATGGCGCTGGCTGAGCGGTATCCGGTTCTGCGTCCATCGGCACTGGGGCGGACGGCCGGGTCTCCCTGTTTCAGTCCTGTGCCTCGCACTGGCGCTGGCGTTGCCGCTTTCGGGTTTCGGTGCTGAACGAGGCGGTGGTGACATCGTACGGGTCGCGAGCGCCGTTGCGTTGGAGCGCGCGTTTGCTCGGGCGAGGAGTGGTGCCGAGATCGTCCTGGCGCCGGGCCGATACGGCACCGTCAGCCTGACGCGCAAAGCGTTCGACGACCCGATCGTCGTGCGCAGTCGCCAGCCCTGGTCCGCCGTTCTGACAACGCTGCGGCTCCGCGATGTTCACGGCGTCGAGATCCGCGGCGTCCGCATTGATGCCGCCGGACGGCCATCGGGTCGTTACGCCAAGCCCCGCAATGCCGCCATAGAGATCACTCGGTCCAGCCGGATCCGGCTCACGCAGAACCAGATCCGTGGGACGCCGGACGGCGATTTCGAAAACGACCGGATGGGGGTGTTCGTTTCCAAATCCACCAACATTCGGGTTGAGCGGAACGAGATCCACAATGTGCTGATCGGCGCGCGCTTTCGTGAAACCGACCATCTCAAGGTCGTTCGCAACAGCGTCTCAGACGTCGCCAAGGATGGGATGAATTTCGTCGGGGTTCGCCACGTATGTATCGCGAACAACTGGGTGTTTGCGACGCACCCGAACGAAGTTGCGCATACGGATTTCATCCAATTCTGGAACACCAAGTCGGACGTTCCGACATCGGACGTTATCCTTCGCGGCAATATCCTTTTTCAAAACAACGTTCATTCGACCCAAGCGCTGTTTATCGGTGATCCCCCGCCGTCCGGATACGCCCGTTTCACGATCGACCACAACGTCATCTACACGAGCGCATTTCACGGGATAACGGCGAGCGGTCTCAGGGATAGCTCGATAAACAACAACACGGTGATCACCTATCCGCGCTTGCAGTGGCGCGCACACATCAGCACCGAAGGCCAAAACCTGCGTGTGGCCGGGAACGTCACCACGGGACTTCGGCTCGGAACCGGCGTGACGGCAGGCGGAAACATGAAGGTCCAGTCCCGTGACTCCAACGCGGACGGCTACTACGGCGCTGTCTTCGCGGATGGGTTCGCCCGGTCGCGTGTTGTGCCCGATCTTCTTCTTCCGCCGGAAGGCGCTGCGGCGCCCCGAGCTACAAAGGCGGGCGCGACGACGCATTTGCAGGCCATGCTGGCCGGCGGGGCGTTACCAGGATGCGAGACCTCGTGACATGTGGAACCGGATCGTGTGGCGGCCATCAATCGTCAAGTTCGGATCGGCGCGGCGCCTGGGCGCAACGTATCTTTTTTCGGAACACTGAATGATTTGGAAATTCGTCGATTCAGCCAAGCGCGCAAACAAGTTCGATTTGCTACGAGCGGGCGGACGCTCGTTCATTACACATGCGGCCGCGGCGGCTTGCGGGCTCGCGATCAGTTTGTTGATCGCCCGACAATTCGGCGCCGAGGGGGCGGGCCTGTATGCGCTGGCCATGATGCTGACCGGTGTTCTCGGCGGTGTGGCCTCCCTGGGGCTCGACCTGGGAGCGGTCAAGATCTTCGCCCGCGACGAAAGCGGGGAGACCGCGCCGTGCGGTGCCGCGGTCCGACGCGCGATGGCGCTCGCGCTCGGGGTTGCCGTGCTGCTGGCGGCCGGATTGTGGGCTGGCGGCGGGTGGATCGGCGAGGCGGCCTTCAACAGCGCGGCCCTTGCGGCTGTCATGCCGCTTATTGCGCTCGGCGTCGTGTTCCGCGGCATGACCCATTTCTTCGCCGCGCTGGCCCGGGCGTGGCACTGGGTGGTCTGGCACAAGGTTCTGACCCAGCTGCTTTTCCGGGCGGTTTTGCTCGTCGCACTGCTTCTCGGCATTCCCGCGACGGCAAGCGGCGTGATCAGCGTGTTCACGGCGGCGCTGGGGCTCAGCGCGCTGGTCGGGGCGTTTGTCGTCTGGCGGTTCCTGACCGCAACGTCCGGCGGAATTGGGGAAACGTCCGGCGTTCGCGGCATGCTGGCGCTGTCGCTTCCACTGCTTGGCGTGGGACTGGCCAACCACGCCTCGGACTGGCTGTCGGTGCTTCTTGTCGGCGTCGCCACCGATGAGGCGACGGTCGGCGTTTTCCGGGTGTGCCTCCAACTGATCTGGATCCCGGGCATGATGCTGGCGGCGATCAACACCATACTGGCTCCCAAGGCGGCGTCCCTGAGCCGGGCCCAGCGGTTCGATGACCTCGCGGAGATGACGCGCTCGGCGACCGGCATTCTGGTGGTCGGCACAATCCCGTTCTTCGTCCTGTTTTTCGCAGTGCCGACCCTGCCGCTCGGGCTGTTCGGCCAGGCCTTCGAAGCCGGCGACGCGGCGCTGCGGATCCTGGCGGTGGGCCAGCTTCTGAACCTGGCCACCGGGCCCGTCGGCATGCTGCTGGCGATGATGGGGCGCGAGCGCGTGCTGCTGCTGATCGCGAGCTTCGAGATGGTGCTGCTCGTGATCCTCGGCCTCTGGCTCATTCCGATGCTCGGCCTCGAAGGCGCGGCCATCGCCACCTCGGTCACGCTGGCTGCGCGCAACATCGTCACCTGGGTGCTCGCCATCCGCCTTCTCGGTATCAACCCGGCGATGGGGCGCTATCGCGCGCCTTCAACATCTTGACCGACCAACATTCATCAGCAGTTTTCAGTTGATTTCCGACCCAGTCGGTTATTGAGTTCAGGCTTTTTGGGATCAGTCGCATTTCAAGAAGGGTATGCCAAATGGCATTCTCTTATTGCGAAAGCGACATGGCCTGGACTTTGTGCTCCGCGGTAGCGTCCGTGTGTCGACGAGGTGTCGTGGTTCGAGCGCTCGTGGAGCGCCTCGTCATACAGGGTGCAGGCCGTGAGCGATCTCAAGGGGCGACGGGCAACGGAACAGCCTATCCGCCAAGCGGGTCCCATTCCGGGGGCGCGGCTTCTGCGAACCGGCGCTGCCGCCGGGGAAATCGGCGTGGTCGGGCTCCTGGCCGCTGCGTTCGTCGTCGCCGTGCGCGACAGTTCGGGGCGAGCGCAGGTGGAACCGCTGTTCGCCACGATCTGTGCCGCTGTCGTCGTCCTGATCTACGTTCTGGCGGAGAGTCGGTCGGATCGCTCCACTTCGTCGCTGGCGGCGCTTCCTAAGGCGGCGCTGGCATGGACGCTGGCGGCGGTGACCGGTGCCGTTTTGCTCGCCGCAGCCAGCGGGGGCGCGGTCGCGCAACCGGCTTTCGTCGCGGGATCGTACGCCGCCGGCCTGGCGGCGGTGGTCGCCTATCGGGCGACCGTCACCGGCACAATTGGGGGCAGGGGGGACAGCAATCGGCTTCACGAGGCCCTTGCGGTCATTGCCTTTGACCAGCCGGATCGCGCCACGCTCTGGCTCCGCCGTGTCGAGGAGCGTGGACGGTCGCAGGGCGTGTACGTGAGCGCGTTCTGTGTACCCGGACGTACGGTGGCCGTCGGCGGCATCGCGTCGGCGGCGAGCGTGGCGGATCTGGCCGAGTTGCTCGCCCAACGGCCGGTGGATCGGGTTCTCGTTGTCGCACCGGGCATGACCGGGGCCGAGTTGACGGCGAACCTGCACGCCTTGCGCCGCATCGCGGTCGATGTGGATGTTGTCGCCAACGGGTACGACGATGTCTTTACCGATCGGCCGCTCGGCACGCTGGTCGGCATCCCCACGGTGCGCCTGCTCCGGCGCCCGTTGTCGGCGCAGCAGGCGACGGTCAAGCGGCTGGAGGATCTGGCGGTCTCCGCCGTGGCGCTTCTCCTCCTGGCACCGCTTATGGGCTTGATCGCGGTCGCGGTGCGCGCGGAGACGCCGGGCCCGGTGCTTTTCCGCCAGCACCGTCGCGGCGTCAATGGACAGCCGTTCCAGATCTGGAAGTTCCGGACGATGCATGCGCAGGCGTCGGCCGGTGGCGAAGAGGTCAAGCAGGCCGTGCGCGGCGATCCGCGCGTGACGCGCGTTGGCCGGTGGTTGCGCCGGACCAGCCTCGACGAACTTCCGCAGGTGTTCAACGTGCTGCACGGCGAGATGTCGATCGTGGGCCCGCGGCCCCATGCGATTCAGCACGACGAATGGTATGGAAGCCGCATTCCGGCCTACATCGAGCGCCACCGCATGAAGCCCGGAATCACGGGATGGGCGCAGGTCAACGGCCTGCGCGGGGAGACCGAAACGCTGGCGAAGATGCGCACCCGCGTGGCGCATGATATCTGGTACATGACCCACTGGTCGCTCGCGCTGGACCTCTGGATCCTGATCCGCACCGTCTTCGTGTTGGGCCACCGCAACGCATATTGACCCCATACCCCATTGGCATGAGTTCACTTCGGATGAATTGACAGCACACGCAATTCACCGGATCTTTGTTTCCACAGGGAATTCAGAGTGTGAACTCGCCTGTCCTTTAGGGGGATATCGTGGCCCAACCGAACCCGACGCAGAAACGTGGCTGGTGGCTCGTCGCTCTCGGCATGGGGCTGCTTCTCCCGTTGCCGGCGTATGCGCAGGACGATGGATCCGCGGCACAAGGAACCACGGCTTCGGGCGAGGCCACGGGGACGGAAAGCGGTCGCGCCGAGCGATTTCTGGAAGCGGGTCAAACCGTCCGGGACCGGTCCCGCCCCCGCGTGTCGCCTCGCGGCGGACGGCTCGGCGCATTCATGGTGTTTCCGTCGCTTGCGGTGACCGAAGCGTACGACGATAACATCTTTCGGCAGAACAACAACGAAGAAGACGACTTGATCACCTTCATCCGGCCGGAGATTTCGTTGAATTCGCTTTGGTCCCGGCATTCGCTGAACGTGACACTTCGAGGCGAGCAGACCCTGTACGCAGACAACACGGACGAGAACTACACGAACTTCTCCGCCCTGGCGGACGGCCAGATCGATATTCAGCGAAGCTCCAACATTTATGTCGAAGGCTCCTTCGAACGTTTGCACGAGGAACGCGACTCCCCGGAAGATGTTTTTGGTGAGGAGCCGACGGAGTACGACCGGACACGCGGCGTGCTCGGTATCGTCCACGAACTGAACACGATCACGCTGGACGTTCAGGGGAATGTCACGGATCTGAATTTCAAGGATGTCGATGCGCGCAACGCGGTCGGGGAGATCAACAACGACGACCGCGACCGCACGATATACGAGGCGGTCGGCGAGGTTTCCTTTTCCACGTCGCCGCGCTATGACCTCTTCGTGCGTGGATCGTACAACATCCGGGACTACGACGCGGCAGTCGACGATCGGGGCCGCGACCGAGATTCCGAGGGGTGGCGCGCCGCCGGGGGCGTGGATTTCGAGATCTCAGCGAAGACGTTCGGCAACATCTTCGCTGGATTCCAGTCGCAGGACTTCGACGGCCCCACGCTGAGCACGGTCGACGGGTTGGACTTCGGGGCGGAAGTGACCTGGAACGCCACGCAGTTGACCACCTTCAGTCTCGCCGTCGAGCGAGCCATCGAAGAAACGACCCGGCAGAACGCCAGTTCGCGGGTTCGCTCGGCGGTCTCGCTGTCGGCCGACCACGAACTCCTGCGCAATCTCCTCGTCGGCGTCGACGGCCTGTATCAGAAGGAGGATTTCGAGGGCGTGAACCGCGACGACGACCGGTTCGAGGCCGGCGCCTCGATCGACTACCTGTGGAACCGGCATCTCGACGCCAGCCTCAGCTACCGCTTCTCCAAGCGGGCCTCGACGCTCGACCGCGAAGACTTCACGGCCAACGTCGTGATGCTGACGCTTGAGGTGGCGCTGTAAGACCGGTCGTCACCGGCGCACGCATCACGCCACGAAGCTTCCGTAGAGAAGGCGGCCGGAGGCCACCAACAGGAAGATCCCGAAGAGGACGCGCAAGGCCGTTTGGGGAATGGTGTGGGCCACACGCGCGCCAAGTGGCGCGATCGTGACGGTGACCGGGGCGATGATGGCGAAGCCCAGCAGGTTCACGTAGCCCAGCGACAGCGGCGGTACACCCGGCGTCTGCCAGCCCGCGACGATAAAGCCCAGGGTTGCCGGAACGGCGATGAGGAAACCCACGGCGGAGGCAGTGGCGACAGCGTTCCGGGTGGGGTAGTTGCACAGGCGTAGCGTCGGCACCGTCAGCATCCCGCCGCCGATGCCCATCATCGTGGCGATCATGCCGATCACCGTCGCCATCAGGCTGCGCACGGGTTGGCCGGGCAGGCGGTCCACCAGCCGGGCTTCAGGCCGCACGACCGTCATCTGCAGCGCGATCCCGAGTGCCACCACGGCAAACACGGCCGTCAGCGTCGCCCCGGTGACGAGATCGGAAATGACGCTGCCGGCGACGGCACCGGCAATGATGGGGATCAGCCACTGCTTGAGCAGTTCCAGATCCACGGCGCCCCGACGATGGTGGGCCCGCGCCGAGCGAAAGCCGGTCGCCACGATCGTGGCCAGCGAGGTGCCCACGGCCACGTGCATGCGGACGTCGGCCGGCACCTCCAGCACGCTGAAGACCTGGTACAGCGCCGGCACAATGATGATGCCGCCGCCGATGCCGAGCAGCCCGGCGATGAAGCCCGCGCCGGCACCGGCCACGAGCAGCGCCCCGAGCATGACGAGCAGCTCGGTTAGCGGGGGAAGGGTTTCGATCATCATGACGCGCCGTGTGTAACGAACACGGGCGACGTGTTCCAGCCCGCGCGGCGAGCCGCGCTCACGACGCGGCCTTTTGATCCTCCCGATACCGGATCACCCGGTCGGTCGGCATGCGGATCTCGACGCGCGTGCCCGAGCCGGGCGTGCTGTCGATGGTCATCGTGCCCCCGTGCAGCTCGACCAGGGAGTTGACGAGCGGCAGGCCCAGCCCGGTGCCTTCGTACTTCCGGTTCATCGAGGTGTCGACTTGCGCAAAGGGCTGCATGATCCGGTCCAGGTCTTCCTTGGCGATGCCGATGCCGTTGTCTTGAACGGACAGTACCGGCTCTTGGCCCGCCCAGTCCACGCACACGCGGACCTCGCCTCCGCTTTCGGTGAACTTCACCGCGTTCGTCAGGAGGTTGAGCAGGATCTGCTTGAGCTTGCGCTGATCGGCGTAGAGGACCGGCGTTTGCTCCGGCATGGTTTCCGTGAGCTGAACACCGCTGTTGTCAGCGCGCGGCTTCACCATGGCGATGCTCTGGCGCACCGCGCTGCCCAGATTCACCTCGTCCTCATTCAGCTCCAGGTGCCCGGCTTCGGCCTTGGAGAGGTCCAGTAGATCGTTGATCAGCGCGAGCAGGTGCTGCCCGCTCTCGCGCACGTCCTTCGCATAGTCTTTGTAGCGGTGGTGCCCAAGTTCGCCCATCACCTCGTTTTCGAGCACCTCCGCGAAGCCGATGATGGCGTTCAAGGGCGTGCGGAGTTCGTGGCTCATGTTGGCAAGGAAGCCGGTCTTGGCCTTGTTCGCCGCTTCGGCGGCGTCGCGGGCGCGTGCCAACTCCGCCGTGCGTTCGGCAACGCGGCGTTCCAGGTGGTCGCGTGCTCGCCGCAGTTCGGTTTCGTAGCGCTGCTGGTGCGCCTGCATGCGGTTGAAGGCTTTGACCACGGCGCCGATTTCGTCGTTGCTGTCCCATTGCACGGCCTGACGGCCGCCGCGTTTCTCGGTGCGCGCGATGGAATTCAGCAGCCGCTGCAGGGGGATGCCGATCACCCAGCGATTCGCGAGGAGCGCGCTGACGATGGCGCTGAGCAACAGCAGCGCGGCCAGGACGCTTGCCCAAACGAGGCGTTCCGCCGCCGCGGCTTCCAGTCGCTTGTTGGTCAAGGCGACGGTGAACTGCCCGATCACGCGGCGCTCGTCGTGGCGCTCGTAGACGATGTCCTTGGACGCGACGAGGTGCGGCATCCGTGTGCGGTCGAACTCGCCCACCGCCGCCAGCATGTTGCCCATGTTGTCGTAGACGGCGGCGCCGCGGATGTCTGGGTCCGCGCCCGCCGCCGTGAGAATGAGGCGGATGCGCTCGTGATCCAGCGTCCAGAGCGACTCCTTCAGCACAGCCGACTGATTGTCCAGTATCCGCTGGAGCTTTTGCTGCAACTCGTGCCGGGCATGCGTGTAGGCGGTGTACTCGTACAGCCCGAAGAGCGTGAGCATCGCCACCACGATGAGCGGAATGTTGATGGCGAGAAAGTTGGCGCGGATCGACCGCAGGCGCGGCACGGGCATCGCCAGCCGCCGCAGCGCCCGGCGCGGATCAAAGCGCGCCATCACCGGTTCTGCCTGTTGCAGCGTGGGCGGAACCAATCACGCCTCCTGGCGCACGCGAAAATCGGCAAGACAGATCGTCCAACGCGCGAGATGAGCATCCAGAAGCCGGTTTGTCCATCCATGGCGACCGATCGCGTCCGCCGACCGTCACGGGCATCCATTCAGCCGGTCTCGCGTGCGGCGTTCTCGGCGTGAGCTCGTTCGACATCCCCCGGCCTTCCAAGCTCGAGCGGGTGGCAGGCAAAGCGAAGGCGGCGCCGCCACGCCATCGTATCACGAGCATCAGCGAAAGCCGTTAATAAAGCCTAAAATCTTAACGTGCTTCGAGTTTCCTTTGTTCCGCAAAAATCCGGACAGCCAGCCGAATTTGCCACACATTGGCCACAGCATGGTTGTATCCACGACCCGGTTGGGCCGTTATCCCGATCCCCATGCGAAACGAGAGCGAGAGGTTCGCGACGGTGTCTCACACGCCAACGTCCTCCTCGAAACAAGGCCCCACCGAGCCGCAGCCGCCCCGCCGGCTTCTTCCCGGTGTTCCGGCCCGAGCCGTCAACGCGCGCGGGGGCGTGAAAACCAGCGGGGCTGATCGTGCCCGTGCCGATGCTGGTGGCGACACGCCCATGGGCCAACTGGTGATCGGCCGCAGCGTTCGCTTCCGCGGCACCATCGACAACACCCGGCACGTCATCGTTCATGGCCGGGCCAACGCCACGTTGCCGTCCGGCAGCCTGGAGGTGGCCGAAGGCGGCCTGTTCACCGGCCGGGTCGATGTCGAGTTCGCCACCATCGCCGGCACGTTCGATGGAACCCTGACGGTGGCCGGCCGCCTGACGGTGGCCGCCACGGGGGTCGTCACCGGCACGGTCCGATATGATGAACTGGTGGTGGAGGCCGGCGGCGAGATCTCCGGCGATATTGCACGGACAAGCGCACCGGCGCAGGCTCCGCCACCGGCCGAGGCGGCCACGGAGGATCTGCAGAACGATCCACCGACGGCCGGACCGGCGGTCGACCGCGACCGCACGCCGGAACTCGTTTGATCCCGTGCCACAAGGGGTTGGGCGGGGATCCCGCATACCCAGGGGCTGAGCCGCGCATGAGCCTGATGACGGGCGTGGCCTGGACCGTGGCCACGGGAATGGGGCTGTACGGCCTCCTGGTCTCCGGCCTTCATCTCGGCCAACGTCGGCTGTTGTACCGGCCCAACCCCGAACCGCCCCGCCTGAGCGCGCCGTACGAGTCGATCGGGACGCGTACGGCCGACGGCGTGACGCTCCGCCACGCGCTTGCGTCCGCTGACTCGGCCGACTTTGGCGTGCTCGCCTGTCACGGCAACGCGGGCCATCTGGGTCACCGCCTGGACAAGTTCGCCCCCCTGCACGCTGCCGGCTGGAACGTCGCGGTCGTTGGCTACCGGGGGTTCGGCGGCAATCCCGGGCAACCGAGCGAGGCCGGCCTGATCGCCGACGCCGAAAGCGTGCTGGAGCGTCTGGCCGTCCTCGGCATCCCGCCCGAGCGCGTCGTCCTTTACGGCGAATCTCTGGGCACGGGCGTGGCGACCGCGCTGGCCGCCCGGCGCCCGGTAGCCGGCCTGGTCCTGGAAGGCGGCTTCACCGCGATCGCGGATGTGGCGCAGCGCCACTACTGGTACGTGCCGGCCCGGCGGCTGGTGCGGGACCGCTTCGAATCGCGGGCGCGCATCCGGACGGTGACGGCGCCGTTGCTCATGCTGCACGGCACCGCGGACAGCGTGGTGCCGCCGGACCTGGGCGAGCGGCTCTTCGCGGCGGCGAATGCGCCCAAAACGTGGCATTCCGTCCGCGGCGCGGGCCACACCGGGGTCTGGGACCAGGGCGGCCGCGAGGCGACGCTGCGCTTTCTGGCGCGCGTTGCCGGTGGGAACGCGTCCAGGGCGGCTCAGCCGGCGCTGGAGCGCGTGTAGGCGGCGAGCGCCTCGGCCGTATCCAGGTCGTGCAGGATGCCGGCGTCCGGCATCGCAACCTCGCGCACCGCCTCAGCGTGCGCGTGCAAGAGCGGCTTGGCGCCGACGTCGCCCTCGATCTCCAGCATCTCGGGCAGGAACCGCTTGGCGAACAGCACCGGGTTGCCCCGCTTGCCCTGCCAAGTTGGGACGCAGATGGCCGCCCCGTGGTCCGGTGCGAAAGCGGCCACGAGGCGGTCGATGACCGTGGCCGTCAAATCGGGCATGTCCGCCAGCACGACGACGACGCCGTCGATGTCCGGCGGCAGCGCCTTGACCCCTGTGCGCAGCGAGCTGGCCATGCCGCTGGCGTGGTCGGGGTTGTAGACGGTCGCGACCTCGGCGCCGTTCAGCGCAGCCTCGACGGCCTCGCGGTCGTGGCCGGTTACCACCGTGACCGGGTTCGCGTGCGAGGCGAGCACGGTATCCACGGTCCGGCGCACGAGCGGCGTGCCGTCGATCGCCGCGAGCAGCTTGTTGTGGTCGCCGGCCCGCCGGGATTGCCCGGCGGCGAGCACCAGCCCGGCGATGCGCGGCGGTGTTCGGGGGGCGCTCGTCGACGCGGGCGCCGCGTGGGTGCGCGGCAACGGCCGGCTGTGGATCTCCTTCAAGCGCCCACCGCTGCCCATGCGCGCGATTTCGGCCGAGGTCACGTCGAAGCCGGCGCACAGCCGCCACAGCACCCAGTCGTTGCCGCCGATGCGCGGCGAGCGCGCCGACCCCGGCATGCCGAGGACCGCCGCGCCCTCCAGGTACCCAAGCACCAGCAGGTTCCCCGGATCGACGGGCATGCCGAAGCGCTCGACCGTGCCGCCGGCTTGCTCGATCGCGGCGGGCAGGGTGTCGCGCCGGTCCACCGTCGCCGAGGCGCCCAGCATGAGGATGAGGTCGCAGCCGCGCCCGAGCAGGCGGGAGAGGGCGCCGGCCACGTCATCCGGCGTGTGCGCCGTCCGCTCTTCCGCGGCCAGCGTGCTGCCCAGCGACTCCAGGCGCGTGCGCACGGTTTCCGTGGTCTTGGCCAGCACCTTGTCCCGCGTACCGGGGAGGGTGGTCTGGACCAGCCCCGCCGACCGGGCCCGGAAGGGGGCGACGCGGAGCAGAGAAGGCGCTTGGGCCGCCGCCATCTCGGCCGCCTGGGCCACAGTGGCGGCGGGAACGGCGATGGGAATGATCTTGATCGTCGCCACGATTTGGCCGGCGCCGACGCGCGCGTACGGCTCCAGCGCGGCGATCGTGACCGCCTCGTCCACACCGTTCACGCGGTCCAGCGCGGTGCGGTCGTATACCAGCACGCCGTCGTGCTCGGCGAAGAGGTTCACGCGGCCGGTGGCGGCGGTGCTCGCGCTCATGTTGGCGCCCTGGCACGCCTCCGCCATGCGCCGCGCCGCCGCGTCCTCGTCCAGGTCGCCGTCCTCCAGGCGCGCAGCGATCACGGCGTTCACGCCCGCCGCGCGCAGCGCCACGACATCGGCGGCGGAAAGATGCCGGCCTTTCTTGAAGGTGGTGTCGCCGACCTGCTGACTGTGCGCGAGGATGGTTCCCTCGGCCTCGGCGACGGACACGGTGCCGAAGCGCATGGCTCAGTCCGCCGCGGCATCGGCCGAAGCGCGTTTTTCCAGCGGCGGCGCGCCGTGGAGCACCTGCGTCATCTGGGCAAGCGCGGCGATGGCGATTTCCGCGGGTGCCCGGCCGCCCAGTGGCAGGCCGAGCGGCCCGTGGATGCGGCGGAGCTGATCGTCGCTCAAGCCCTCGTCCGCCAGCCGTTCCAGGCGCTTGGCGTGCGTGCGCGTGGAACCGAGCGCGCCGATGTAGAAGGCCGGGCTCGCCAGCGCGGTCCTCAGGGCCGGGTCGTCCAGCTTGGGATCGTGGGTGAGCGTGATCACGGCCGTGCGCCGGTCCGGCTGGAGCGCTTGCAGGGCCTCGTCCGGCCAGTCGTGGCGCATGGCGACCCGGGGGAAGCGCGCGTCCGTGGCGAAGGCGCGCCGCGGGTCAA
The DNA here is from genome assembly GCF_900100655.1 of Limimonas halophila. NCBI lineage: Bacteria > Pseudomonadati > Pseudomonadota > Alphaproteobacteria > Rhodospirillales > Rhodovibrionaceae > Limimonas > Limimonas halophila. The sequence goes on along the minus strand of NZ_FNCE01000002.1, from coordinate 328,079 downwards.
CAACGGTTACCTCGTAGCCCGCGATCTGGGCCATGGGCGCCAGGGCCTGGGCGATGTGCACCGCCCCCACGACGACCAGCCGCAGCGGCGGGTTGAAGACCTCCACCATCAGGTGGTCGTTGGGATCGGGCAGGCGGCCGCTGCGGTCGCGCTGGATCGCATTCGCCACGGCATGCAGGGCCGGTGCCGACAGCATCAGGCTGCCCGCGACCACCTCGCCGTCGTCGTACACGGCGGCGTGGCCCGTCTCCAGGTCCGTGACCAGCGCCACAGGGCGCTTGTGCGCCCGCGCCTGCTGGAGCGTGTCGAGAACCGCGCGTTTCATGCCACCTTCTCGACCCAGACGTGGACCGTGCCGCCGCAGGCCAGGCCGACCTCCCAGGCGCGCTCGTCGCTGACGCCGAATTCCAGCAGCTTCGGCTGGCCGGTCTTCATGGCCTGCTTGGCCTCGTGCACGACGGCGCCCTCGATGCAGCCGCCCGAGACCGAGCCCACCATGTTGCCGGTCTCGTCGACCACCAGCTGACTTCCCGCCGGCCGCGGCGAGGACCCCCACGTGGAAACCACCGTGGCGCGCGCGACCGTTCGCCCCGCGTCCAGCCAGGCCTGGGCCGTGGCCAGCTCGTCGCCCTCGGGAAGGGCACTGTCCGTTACGCGATCATCGCCCGCCATGCCGCCATCCCGCTGGTCCGGTGCTCGATGGGCGCGCTAAGCACGTCCGCCAACTCGCTCAGGCTCGCCAAGTTGTGCACAGGCCGGAAGTCATCGACGTACGGCAGCATTGCCCTGGCTCCCAGGGATTTTGGTGCATACCCGGAATACCGCAAGAGCGGGTTGAGCCACAGCACGTGGCGCGCCGACTTGTGCAGCCGCTTCATCTCCGCGCGCAGGCCCTCGGCGTTGTCGCGGTCGAGGCCGTCGGTGATGAGCAGCACCACCGCGCCCTGGCCGAGCACGCGGCGCGCCCACAGGCGGTTGAAGGTGTGCAGGCAGTGCCCGATGCGCGTGCCGCCTTCCCAGTCAGTGACCGTGCTGCCCACCTTCGCCAGCGCTTCGTCGACGTCCTGATGGCGCAGGTGGTGGGTGATGTTCGTCAGTTCCGTGCCGAAGACGAAGCTGTGCACCCGGTCGCGGTCGCGCGTGACGGTGTGCATGAAGTGCAGCACCATGCGCGAGTACTGCGCCATGGAGCCCGAGATGTCGCAGATCATCACCAGCGGCGGCGGGCGGTGGCGCTGGCGCCGCCACTGCAGCGGGATGTCGTCGCGCCCGGCGCGCAGCGCGGCCCGCATGGTGCGCCGCAGGTCCGCCTGCCCCGGATGCTGGGCGGGGCGGTGGCGGCGCGTGCGAATGGGCCGGACGGGCAGGCGGAAGCGGGCAATGGCACGCTTCGCGTCCTCGATCTCGGCACGCCCCATGGACTCGAAATCCATGGTGCGCAGCACCGCCTCGCGCGACCAGGTTTCGGCCGCGTCGATCTCGATCTCTTCCCGTTCCTCGCGCGCGGTGTCGCGCTCGCTGCCCGATGAGAGGGCTTCCGCCAGCCGCCGGGCGATCTCGCGCCGGTCCTGGTTCTCTTCGGCGCCGCCGGGCGTTTCCGGCAGGACCAGTTGGCGCAGGCGGTCCAGCAGGCGCGGGTTGCGCCAGAACACCTGGAAGGCCTGATCGAAGAGCGCGTGTTCCTCGCGCCGGTTCACGAAGACGGCGTGCAGCGCCCAGTAGAGGTCGTCGCGCCGGTCGATACCGACGGCCCGCATGGCATCCACGGCCTGCAGCACGCGCCCGGGCCCGACGGGCAGGCCGGCCGCGCGCAGCGTGCGCGCGAACAGCATCAGGTTCTCGACCAGGCGGCCGTCGCTGCCGGCCGGCTCGGGGGTGCGGTTGTTGTGCGCCGTGGCCGTCACCGGGCGCTCCCCGCGATCAGGAGGCCGAGCGCGCGGCCTGGCTGGTCAGTTCCTGCTTGACCTCGTCCAGGATGCGCCGGGCCTCGCTGCCTTCGATCTTGGCGATATCGTCCTGGTATTTCAGCAGGGTGCCGAGGGTGTCGTCGATCGCCTCGGGGGTAAGCGCGACCTTGTCGAGCTGGGTGAGGGCGTCGGCCCAGTCCAGCGTCTCCGCCACGCCGGGCTGCTTGTAGAGGTCCATGCCGCGCAGCTTCTGCACGAAGGCGACCACCTGCTGCGACAGTTCCGCGGGGGCCCCCGGCGCCTTCACGCGCAGGATGTCCAGCTCGCGGTCCGCCGCGGGGTAGGGCACCCAGTGGTAATAGCAGCGGCGCTTGAGGGCGTCGTGGATCTCACGCGTGCGGTTGGAGGTGATGATGACGATCGGCGGTTCCGGCGCCTTGATCGTGCCCAGTTCCGGGATCGTCACCTGATAGTCGGCCAGCACCTCCAGCAGATAGGCCTCGAAGGGTTCGTCCGTGCGGTCCAGCTCGTCGATCAGCAGCACGGGCGGGCCGGCCATGTCCGGCTTAAGGGCGCGCAGGACGGGGCGTTCGATCAGGAAGCGCTCATCGAAGATGTCGGCGGCGAGCTGCTCCCGGTCGCGGTCGCCCACGGCTTCCGACATGCGGATTTCCATCATCTGCCTCGGGTAGTTCCACTCGTAGACCGCGGAGGCGACGTCGAGGCCCTCGTAGCACTGCAGGCGCACGAGCGTGCGCCCGAGGGTCGCGGCGAGCACCTTGGCGATCTCGGTCTTGCCCGTGCCGGCCTCGCCTTCGAGGAAGAGCGGCCGGCCCAGCGTGAGCGAGAGGTAGAGGACGGTCGCCAGACTGCGGTCGGCGACGTACTGGCCGTCCTTCAAGAGCTCCTGGGTGGCGTCGACGGACTGGGGCAGCGTGCGCGTCATCCGGCCCTCGTTTCGCGGTTGGCCGCGTGTGGCATCCGCGGCGACCACGGCGCCTTTGCTCGTCGGGACGCGGTCGCATCGCCGGCTTGCGGCTCACAAGCCGGCATCGGCGCTACTTCTGGACGTAGCTGCCGTCCGGCTTCTTGAAGTAGGTGCCGTCGGGCGCCCGCTCCACGATCTGTTCGGCGTAGACCTTGCCGACCGCCTCCGGCGCGACGCCCTGGTTCTTGGCGCGTTCCTGGTAGATCTGGCGGCGTTTGGCGTTGACCTGGTCGACCACCTGCTTGGCGCCGCTGGGTGGGTCGTCCACCCGGATCTCCACGTAGCCGTCGTAGCGCTCGGCGATCACGCCCTGGGCGCGCAGGCTGTCCAGCGACGGCGTTCCAGCCACCGGCGCAGCGACCGCTGCCAGCAGCACGGCCGGAACGAGAGCCAAAAGATGACGGCGCACCAACATCCTGGATGCGATCCTTCAAAAGATGTCCGGGTTCTTTTCGATGTCCTGCTCGGCCTTTTCTTCCAGCTTCACGCGCACCTCGGCATCCAGCTTCACGTTGAGGTTGATCGTGATGGGCTCCTCGGGCGCTTGCATGCGCACCGTTGGCTGGCACGCCGCCGATGCCAGACCCAGCGCCAGGGCGATCAGGATGGATGCACGAGTCACGCCGGCCAGCCTCCATAACCGCTACGGAAGGATGCGCCCGCCGCCCGAACACGGCAAGGGGGAGCGGTCATTGCACGGAGATCGCGTTGTTCAGCAAGTCCGCCGACAGCGCGCGCCCGCGCCGGAGCGCTTCGAGGAGTGGGCGCATGTCGCCCGAGATGTTGACGTTGAAGCGGAAGGGATAGCCGTCGAGCACGTCGGGATTCCGCCCCCCAAGCGTCACGGTCGCTTTCATCTCTCCGGGCGTCGGCCGGTTAACGCCAATCGATAGAACATCGTACTGGAAATTCTCCAGGGCCCGCAGCATGAGCGTGACATGCTCGCCGCCGGCGGCCTTGAGGCTTTCCGCCGCGCCGAGGCGTACACGAAGCTGGCCCGGTCCGGTCGCCCTGAGCGTGCCGTCGTCCACCAGCGCCGCACCGTCTTCGACACGGACTGGGATCGTGCCGACCAGGTTTCCGGTGCCACTGATATCCTCGACGCCGATTTCCTCGATCAGCTTGCTCAGCGACATGCCGCTGATGTGGACCGGCGCGTCCACGCGGGTCGCGCTCTGGGTCCAGACGATGTTGCGAAGCGACACCTCGCCCTCGGCGAGCTTTCCAGTGGCTTCGGCCACATGAACGATCGGCTTGCCGTTGGCCGCGGCATCCAGGCGCACGCGGGCTTCCACGTCGGCGAGCGGCAACGCGGCCGTGATCGTGTCGGCGGTAACGGTTTGCACCCCGGCGGTGCGTGGCGGGACCAGGCTGTCCAGCGCAAGGGTGCCGTTGAGGTTGCTGATCGTGCAGAAGGGCAGAGTGGCGTCGAGCCCGTCGATGGCGAGTTCGCCCGTGCTGGACAGGCCGTTCGCGCCCAGGCTGAGCGTCGCCGCCGGCGTCAGCGTGCCGGAAACCTTGGTCGCGTCGGCGAGCAGCGGGCTGAGCGCGGCCGGCTGCAGGCCGCCCGGCGCGAAGCGGATGGGCGTAGGGGGCACGCGGAGCCGCCCCGTCCCCGTGGCCGGGTCGAAGCGGCCTTCGACCGGCACCTCCAGGGTCGCGTCCGCAAAGGATACGGCGCCGTCCAAGCGGTACGCGCCCTCGCTCGCTGTCACCGCTGCATTGATGCTCAGGGGCTTGAACGCCGGCGTTGCCGCCGTGTGGCGGAGCGATGCGACGGTAAGGTCGCCGCGTGGCGCGGCCCCGGGCGGCATCGCCACGGTGCCGGAGATTCCGCGCGCGGCCAGTGCGGCGCCCGGTACCGTGGCCGAAGCGTCGGACACGGCCCCGTCCAGCCGCAGACCGCTGCCTGTTTGCGCCACCGAAACCGTGATGCGGCCGCCGTTGGTCCGGATGGTGTCGCCGATCCGGATCGTTCCGGGCCGCGTGACGGCGCTGACGCGCACGCCCGCCGGACTCAGCGCGGCTGAGGCGTCCGGCACAGCGATGCGCTCGGGCATCGCCACGGAAACCCCGCCCGGCGCCGTGACCTCGACGAGGTGTAACCAACCGGGCGCGCGCAGCGCGATTTCCGCGTCGTCGCCGCCGGCAAAGCGCGCGGTCAGCGGGGCCTTCATCCGGATGTCGCGCGCGCTTGCTTCGCCGATCCGCGCCGATGCCGCCGTCGCGGAAAGCGTGCCCCTCGCGGTGTACGTGCCCGATGTGAGCGCCGCGGTCCCGCGATACGTGGCGGTGTTCACGGCGCCCCACGGCAGCGGCAGGCCCGTGGCCGTGAGCGTCACGGGATCGGCTTTGGCCCGGCGCAGGCCCAGGTCGGCGTCCAGCATGGCCACCGCGTCGACCCCGCCGGCCAGACCGCCGGTGGTCCCGATCTCACCCCTTGCCGCCGCGGCCGCATCCAGCCGCCACCCGGCCGCCACCGGCCGCACCCGCAGCAGCGGCGCCCCGGCTTCGCGCGGGGTAATCTCGGTGCGGGTCTTCGTCGTGAAGAGGCGGGCAAGCTCGTCCGGCAGCCCGAGCCGTTCCCAGGCTGCAGCGCGCCCGCCTTCGGTACGGAGCGTGATCGGATCGGGCGCTGTGATGCGCAGCTCGCCGTCCGTGGCGTGCGCGGCCAGTGTTCCCGAAGCGGTGAGCCCCTCGGCATAGGGCTCGCTCGTGGCGTCGCGCAGTTTGGCCGTGATTTCCAGCTGGCCGGTATCGGGGATGCGCCGCTCGGGCCCGGTCAAGGTTTGGAGGGCCGGCAGCCGCCCCTCGTGTCGGAGCCGAAGCGAAAACCGGCCGGTTGGGATCGCCAGGGCGTTCCGCCACGCCACCGGGAGCGTCGCCAAGTCGGCGTTGATGGCCCCGTCCAGTTGGCCGCTGGGTTCCGTGGCGAGGTCGGTCAACGTGCCCTCCAGCCGGGCTTGGGCGAAGCGTTCGCGTGCGTTCGCCTCGAAGGTGACGGCCAAGCCATTCTCGGGGCGCAGCTGGCCCTGGAACTGAACGGGAATGTCCGGCGTGCCGGGAACCTGAACCACGATCCTGGCATCGCGGAGCGCGATGCGCGGCAGGCTGTGGGACCAGGCGCCATCTCCGGTCTCCGTCTCCGTCGCGGTCGTGGCACCCGTCGAGCGCGGAAGCCACGGCGAGCGGTCGCCGCTCAGCGGATCGACCGTGGCGCGCAAGCCCCTGATTTCGAGTGATTTTAGTGTCCCGTGCAGCAGGTCGTTCGCGGTAAACGTGGCGCTGATCCGCTCGGCCTGCGGTGCGCCGGAGCCCAGGTCCACGTCCGTCACCACCACGTGGGACAGGCTGAGCCGTTTGACGGCGAAGTCGGCCTTGCCAAAACCCTGCGCGGCGAGCCAGCGCGTGCCGGCGACCTCGGCGAGTTGCGTGCGCCAGATGACAGCGCTGACAACGAGCACCGCCAGGATCAGGACAACGCCGGCAAGCGTGCGCGCGAGGTGCCGCATCGGGGACAAACCCGGTTCGCGTAGGATGGCGCAAGCATGGGTGGGCGTGGGCGGCAAAGCAAACGCCCGGGACGGCGGACCGCCCCGGGCGTCGGGAAAATGGTTTTGCCCCGGTTTTTAGCCCGCGGCCTGCACTGCGCGGCGGGCCATGACAGTCACGAGGTGGGCCCGGTACTCGGCGCTGGCGTGCAGGTCGGTGTTCAGCTCGTCCGCGCTGACGCGGATGCCGTCCACTGCCTCCGGCTTCCACGCCGAGGCGAGCGCCTGCTCCATCTCCGGCACACGGAAGACGCACGGGCCGGCGCCCGTGACGGCCACGCGCGTGCCCTGGGGCCCGCTGCTGACGAAGGTGCCGACGATAGCGTAGCGCGAGGCGGGGTTGTGGAACTTCCGGTAGCCCGCTTTCTCCGGCACGGGGAAGACCACCTGCGTGACGATCTCCCCGTCTTCCAGCGCCGTCTCGAACAACTCCTCGAAGAAGTCGTCCGCCGCGACCTCGCGCTGGTTCGTGCGCACCGTGGCGCCCAGGCCGACGATCGCGGCCGGATAGTCGGCGGCCGGGTCGTTGTTGGCGATGGACCCGCCGATCGTGCCACGGTTGCGCACCTGGGCGTCCCCGATCTGGCCGGCAAGCTCCGCCAAAGCCGGAATTTTTGAACGCACGGTCGCGTCCGAGGCGACCTCGTTGTGGGTGGTCATGGCGCCCACGACCACGCTGTTGCCCTCGGTGCTGACGCCCTTCAGCCCTGGAATACCGCTGAGGTCGATCACGGATGTGGGCGCCGCGAGGCGCTGCTTCATCGTGGGCAGCAGCGTCATCCCGCCGGCGATGAGCGAGGCGTCTTCCTCGCTGCTCAGCAGCTTGGCCGCTTCCTCGAGGCTGCCGGGCTTGTGGTAGTCGAATTCGTACATGGCGCCGCCTCCTTATTGAGCCGCCTGCTGCAGCCGGCGCTGGGCCGTCCGCCAGACCTTTTCCCGCGTCGCCGGCATGGAGATCTCGTCCGTGCCGAGCGCATCCGTGATGGCGTTCATGAGCGCCGCCGGGGCCGCGATCGTGCCGGCTTCGCCGCAGCCCTTGGCGCCCAAGGGATTGTGCGGGCAGGGCGTTTCGATCATGCCGATGCGGAAGGACGGCAGATCGTCCGCGCGCGGCATGCAGTAGTCCTGGTAGGAGCCGGTGACGAGCTGACCGTCGGCGTCGTAGACACCTTCCTCCATCAGCGCCTGGCCGACGCCCTGGGCGATGCCGCCGTGGATCTGTCCCTCGACAACCATCGGGTTGATGACGGTGCCGAAGTCGTCGACGGCCACCCAGTCCGCGATCTCGGTGTCGCCCGTGTCGGGGTCGATCTCCACCTCGGCAACGTGCACCCCGGCCGGGTAGGTGAAGTTGGACGGATCGTAGAAGGCCGTCTCGTCCAGGCCGGGTTCGACGCCCTCGGGGTAGTTGTGCGGCACGTAGGCGGCGAAGGCGATCTCGCCGATGGACTTGGCCTTGTCCGTGCCCGCCACGCGGAAGCTGCCGCGGTCGAACTCGATGTCGTCCACGGACGCTTCGAGCAGATGGGCGGCGATCTTCTTGCCCTTGTCGACCACCTTGTCACAGGCGCGCGAGATCGCGGAGCCGCCCACGGCCAGGGAGCGCGAGCCGTAGGTGCCCATGCCCATCGGGATACGGCCGGTGTCGCCGTGGACGATGTCCACGTTCTCCACCGGCAGGCCGAAGCGCTCGGCGACCACCTGGGCGAAGGTCGTCTCGTGGCCCTGGCCGTGGCTGTGCGAGCCCGTGAACACCGAGACCGTGCCGGTGGCGTTGAAGCGCACCTGGGCGGACTCCCACAGGCCCACGCCGGCGCCGAGCTGCCCGACCACCTGCGAGGGAGCGAGCCCGCACGCCTCGATGTAGGCGGAAAAGCCGATGCCGCGTAGCTTGCCGCGCTTTTCGGAGTCCTGCCGGCGCCGATCGAAGTTGGCGTAGTCGATCATGCGCAGGGCTTCGTCCAGACCCTTTTCGTAGTTGCCGCTGTCGTAGGTCAGCGCCACCGGCGTCTGGTAGGGGAACTGGTCGGGCTGGACGAAGTTGCGCCGGCGGATCTCCGCCGGGTCCATGCCGAGATCCCGCGCCGCCCGCTCGACGATGCGCTCGACCACGTAGGTGGCCTCCGGGCGCCCGGCGCCCCGGTAGGCGTCCACCGGCGCGGTGTTGGTGAACACCCCGCGCACGTTGCAGTGGATCGCGGGCGTCGTGTACTGGCCAGCCAACAGCGTGGCGTAGAGGTAGGTCGGGATCGAGGTGGCGAAGTTGGACAGATAGGCGCCCAGGTTGGCGATCGTGTCCACCTTCAGCCCCAGGAAGTGGCCCTGCTCGTCCAGCGCCAGCTCCGCGTGGGTGACGTGGTCGCGCCCGTGCGCGTCGGCGGCGAAGCTTTCCCCGCGCTGGGCCGTCCACTTGATGGGCTTGCCGCCCAGCTTCTTGGACGCCCAGACGCAGGTCGTCTCCTCGGGATAGGCGTAGATCTTGGAACCGAAGCCCCCGCCGACGTCGGGCGAGTGGACGCGCAGCTTGTGCTCGGGGATGCCGAGCACGAAGGCGGACAGGATGAGCCGCTCCAGATGAGGGTTCTGGCTGGTGGTGGTAAGGTTGTATTCGTCCGTGCCCGGATCGTACTCGGCGAGGCAGGCGCGCGGCTCGATGGCGTTGGGGATGCAGCGGTTGTTGCGCAGGTCCAGCTTCGTGACGTGGTGGGCCTGCTGGAACGCCTGCGCGGTCGCCGCCTGGTCGCCCAGCTCCCAGTCGTAGCAGAGGTTGTCGGCCGCGTCGTCGTGGACGGCGGGCGCGCCCTCGAGCGCCTTGGCCGGGTCGACGTTTGCCTCCAGCGGCTCCGTCTCCACCTCGACCAGTTCGGCGGCGTCGCGCGCCTGGCTGTAGGTTTTGGCGATAACCACCGCCACGTGGTCGCCGACGTAGCGCACCTTGTCGCGCGCCAGGGGATAGTGGGCAGGGGCCTTGTTCGGGTTGCCGTGCTTGTCCGTGACCACCCAGCCGCAGGGCAGAGAGCCCACGCCGTCGGCTTCCTGATCCTTGCCCGTGAAGATCGCCACGACGCCCGGCTCGTTCCGCGCCTCCTCGGTGTGGATGGCGGCGATGCGGGCGTGCGGCTGCTCGGCGCGCACGAAGACTGCGTAGACCTGACCGGCGCGGTTGAAGTCGTCGGTGTAGCGCCCGGTGCCGGTCAGGAAGCGGTTGTCTTCCTTGCGCAGAACGGTCGTGCCACTGTCCGGCATGGCGTCACCCCCTCATCTCCCGGGCCGCGTGTTGAACGGCTTTCACGATGTTGTGATAGCCGGTGCAGCGGCAGATGTTGCCTTCGAGCCAGGAACGGACGGTGGCCTCGTCCGGATCGCCCGTCCGGTTCACCAGGTCGATGGCGCTCATCACCATGCCGGGCGTGCAGAAGCCGCACTGCAGGCCGTGGTGTTCCTTGAACGCCGCTTGCATGGGGTGAAGCTCGCCGTTCTCGGCCAACCCCTCGATCGTCGTGATCTCGCAGCCGTCGGCCTGAAGGGCCAGCATCGTGCACGCCTTGGCCGAGACGCCGTCCACGTGGATGACGCAGGCGCCGCACTGGCTGGTGTCGCAGCCGACGTGCGTGCCGGTCAGGCCCAAGTCTTCGCGCAGAAAATCGGTGAGCAGCGTGCGCGCTTCGACCTCGCGCGTTACCTGCTCCCCGTTCACGGTCATGGTCACCTCGGGCATCGATCTCTCCCTGTCGATCGCCGTGTCGGGAATGCACGGGCGGCGCGGCGTTGCCGGATCTTTGGTCGTTCGTGGGGTGTCCCGGTTCTTCGCCGCCGATGCTGCCGGTGGAATGTTGTGGCCGCGGGGCTAGCCCGGTCAACCGCGCTCACGCCGGGGAATGCGCGTCTTTACGCGCTCAGGATCGCAAGGAGAATCACGATCAGGGCGATGAGACCCGGAACCCAGATCTTCGGGTCCAAGCCGCGCCGATTTTCGGGCGCTGCGCTCGGCTCCTGGGCGGGCTGGGACTCCGATCCCGGCTGCGTGGTGCCGCCCGCCGTTTCCGCCACGGTTTCCGCGGCTTCCTGCGGGGCTTGCGACTGCGCGCGGGCCGTGGTGCCGGCGCCGGCGGTTGCCTCCGCTTCCGGGGACGGGGCGGCAGTCTCGCCTGCGGGCGCCGCAGCCGGCGCTTCCCCGGTGGCCGGCGGCTCGGTCGCTTCGGCTGCCGGGGCGGTTTCCGCTTGCGGTTGCTCGGCTTCGGCCGCGGTTTCCGCCGCCTGGGCGGCGCCCACTTTCTCGGTGAAGCTGTCGAAGAACTGCTTGGCGTACTTGTTGGCCGTGGACTGGATCAGGCGCTGGCCCACCTGGGCCAGCTTGCCGCCCACCTGCGCGTCAACGGTGTAGCGCAGGATCGTCTCGCCGCCGTCTTCTTCCAGCGAGACCCGGGCCGAGCCCTTGGCGAATCCCGCCGCACCGCCGGAGCCCTGGCCGGAGATGGTGTAGCTTTCCGGCGGGTTGAGGTCGGACAGCGTCACCGTGCCCGAGAAGGTGCTGTTCACCGGCCCGACCTTGGCCTTCACCTTCGCCGCGAAGCTGTTCTCGTCGCTCTTTTCGATGGACTGGCAGCCCGGGATGCACTGCTTGAGAATCTCGGGATCGTTGAGCGCTTCCCAAACGCGCTCGCGCGGCGCGGCGATGCGCTGCTCGCCCGTCATTTCCATGGCGGCGTCCTCCCTGACTGCTGCTCGCCCCCGCGAAAACCGCGGCCATCCTTGGTCGGTCTAATGATGGCGCGGACCGGCGGCAACCGCGGGGCTGCGAACAACTTGCATGCCCCGTCCGGGGGGCCATAAGGTGCGCGCCCGATAACCGCGACCGTGCGGACGCGCCGCTGGTGCGAGCCCGGGTCTCCTCAGGTTCCATCCTTGGGTGCCAAGCGCCATGATGCTGCCCGCCGTTCTTTCCGGTTTCGTGCTCGGCGCGTTCGCGCCCACCATCCTGCGCACGCTGGGTGAGCGCGCGTCGTGGCTGCTGGGGCTGCTGCCGGCGGCGCTCTTCGTTTACTTCCTGAGCTTCCTGCCGGCGGTGGCGGCCGGAGAAACCCTCCGCTTCGCCACGCCCTGGGTGCCGGCGATCGGGGTGTCGCTCTCCTTCTTCGTGGACGGGCTGGCGCTGCTGTTCGCGCTGCTGATCAGCGGCATCGGCACCTTCGTCGTCATCTACACGGGCGCCTACCTTCACGGCGACCGGCAGATGGGGCGCTTCTACCTCTACCTGCTCAGCTTCATGGCGGCGATGCTGGGCGTGGTGCTCGCGGACAACATCATCACGCTCTTTGTGTTTTGGGAGCTGACGTCGCTCACATCCTTCCTGCTGATCGGCTACAACCACAGCGAGGGACCCTCGCGCCGGGCGGCCATGCAGGCGCTGGTCGTGACGGGCGCCGGCGGGCTGGCGCTGCTGGCCGGGCTGCTCATCATGAGCGCCGTGGCCGGCGGCAGCATGGCGCTGTCGGACCTCAACCAGGCCGGCGAGGTGCTGCGCGAGAGCCCGATGTACGCCGCGATGACGGTGCTGGTGCTGCTGGGGGCGTTTTCGAAGTCGGCGCAGGTGCCGCTGCACTTCTGGCTGCCCAACGCGATGGAGGCGCCCACGCCGGTCAGCGCCTACCTCCACAGCTCCACGATGGTGAAGGCGGGGGTCTACCTGCTGGCGCGGCTGAGCCCGTCGCTGGGCGGCACGGCGCTGTGGTTCGACGCGCTTGTCATCTTCGGCGGCGCCACGATGCTGACAGGCGCGGTGCTGGCGCTGAGTCAGACCGACCTCAAGCGCATCCTGGCGTATTCGACGGTCGCGGGCCTGGGCACACTGGTGATGCTGATCGGCATCGGCACGCCGCTGGCCTACAAGGCTGCCGCCGCGTTCCTCATCACGCACGCGCTCTACAAGGGCGGGCTGTTCCTGATTGCGGGCACCGTGGACCACGAGGCCGGCACGCGCGATGTCCGCGCGCTCGGCGGGCTCCGCTCGGCCATGCCGATCAGCTTCGCGGCGGCGGTGCTGGCGGGCCTGTCGATGTCGGGGATCATCCCCTTCATCGGCTTTATCGCCAAGGAGGTGATGTACGAGGGCGCGCTGCACACAAACGGCATCGTCGCGCTGGCCGCCGTGCTCGGGAATGCGCTGACCGTCGCCGCCGCCGGGCTGGTGGTGGTCCGGCCCTTCTTCGGCGCGCAGCCCGACCTGCCCAAGCATCCGCACGAGGGGCCGCCGGCGCTCACCATGGGCGGGCTGACGCTCGCCGTCCTGGGCTTCCTGGCGGGCATCTTCCATCCCGTCACCTCGGCGACCTTCGTCTTTCCGATGATGCAGAGCCTCAGCGAAGCCCCGCTGGAGCACGGCGCCGGTCACCTCTACTTGTGGCACGGCATCACCTGGCCACTGGTTTTGAGCGTCGTGACGCTGGCCATCGGCATCACCACCTATCTAACCTGGGACCGGGTGCATGCCGGCATCACAGGTGCGCTGCGGAGAATCGGCTGGGGCCCGGACCGCGGCTACGATCAGGCCGTCGCCGGGCTGGAACGGTTCGCCGCGATCCAGACGCGCGTCCAGCAAACCGGCTATCTGCGCCAGTACCTCTGGGTGTCGTTCGCCGTGATCGTGGCCGGTGTCGCCGGGTCGTTGCTGACGCTCGGCGGCGGGCCCGGGGCGTTCGCGTGGCCGGCGGGTGAGCTGATGGAGTGGTTGGCGCTGGCCCTCCTGATCGCCGGGGCACTGGTCACGACCGTGGTGCGCAGCCGTGTGGCCGCCGTGGCGGCACTCGGGCTCGTCGGCTATGCGGTGGCGCTGATCTTCCTGCTTTTCTCGGCGCCCGACCTCGCGTTCACGCAGTTCATGGTGGAGACGCTGACGGTCGTGATCCTGGTGCTCGTGCTCATGCGCGTGCCGCTGGAGGTGACGGCGTTCCGCCGGCGCGCGGGGCACATGCGCGACGCGGCGCTGTCCCTGGCCGTGGGTGCCACGGTGACGGTGCTGCTGCTCGCGGTCGTGCAGACGCCGCTGGATCTGCGGCTTAGCGAGTACTTCGCGGAAACCTCGGTGCCGGAGGCGCACGGGCACAACATCGTCAACGTCATCCTCGTCGACTTCCGCGCGCTCGACACCCTGGGCGAGATCTTCGTCGTGACGGTCGCGGGGCTGTCCACGGCCGCGCTGCTGGGGATGCTCAAGCGCCGCCGGCGCGGCGGGGAGGAAGCCGGCTGATGCATTCCATCATCCTCCACACCGCCACGCGCCTGCTGATGAGCCTGATTCTGATGTTCTCGGTGTACATCCTGTTCCGCGGGCACAATCAGCCGGGCGGTGGCTTCATCGCCGGCCTGATCGCGGCGAGTGCGGTGATCCTCTACTCCGTGGCGTTCGGGCCGCAGTGGGCGCGGGATGCGCTGCGCGTGCCGGCGCTCTCCATCGCCGGGTTCGGGCTATTCGTCGCGGCGCTGTCGGGTGTGCTCTCGCTGATCGGCGGCGAGCCATTCCTGACCGGGCTGTGGTACGAACCGCACCTGGGCCTGAGCATGCACGTCGCGCTGTCCACGCCGCTCATGTTCGACATCGGGGTGTACCTGGTCGTCGTGGGCGCGTTGACGGCGATCGCGCTGGAACTGGAAGAGGCCTCGGCGTGACCATGGAGCCTGTGCTCGCAATCGCGATCGGCATTCTCGTGGCGTGTGCGGTCTTCCTGCTGCTGGCGCGCGATCTGGTGCGCGTGCTGCTCGGGATCGCCATCTTCTCGAACGCCGTCAATCTGGTGATCTTCACCGCCGGCGGGCTGACGCGCAACGCGCCGCCGCTGGTGCCGGACGGACTCAAGGAGCCCGCCGGGCCGGTGGCGAACCCGCTGCCGCAGGCGCTGATCCTCACGGCCATCGTGATCGGTTTCAGCCTGCTGGCGTTCGCGCTGGTGCTGACGTACCGCGCCTATGCTTCGATGGGCACCGTCGACGTCGATGCCATGCGCGAAGCCGAGCCGCCCTACGCCGATCAGAGCCCACCCTCCGGCGCCGCCGGTCAGGAACGCGCCCGAGGGGCGGACGTGCGTGCCGAGCAGCGGGAGGCGGCGCAATGACGTGGCTGCTGATCTGGCCGATCGCCGTTCCCGTGCTGACGGCGGCCCTGTGTCTTGTCGCCTGGTCGTCGGGCCGGGCGCAGCGCTGGATTTCGCTCGTCGGCATGCTGGCGCTCGTGGCGGGAACGCTGCTGCTGTTGCAGGGCGTCCTCAGCGGCGGTGTCGCATCCGTCCAGATGGGCGGCTGGGCCGCGCCCTTTGGTATCACGCTGGTCGCCGACACCCTCAGCGCGGCGCTGGTGTTCGTCACCGCCGTGATCGGGCTGGGCGTGGCGGTCTACGCGCTCACCGACCTGGACCCGGGGCGCGAGGTCTTCGGCTTCCATCCCCTGTTCCACGCGCTGCTGACGGGCGTGGGCGGCTCCTTCCTGACGGGCGACATCTTCAACCTCTACGTCTGGTTCGAGGTGATGGTGATCGCCTCGTTCGGCCTCATGGCCCTGGGCGGCGAGCGCCGGCAGGTCGACGGCGCGGTGAAGTACGTCGTGCTCAACCTCGTGGCCACGGCCACGCTGCTCGGCGCCATCGCGCTGCTCTACGGCGTCACCGGCACGCTGAACATGGCCGATCTTGGGCGCACCGTCGCGGACCACCAGGCGCCCGCGCGCATCGCGGTGATCGCCACGTTGTTCCTGATCGCCTTCGGCATGAAGGCGGCGGTGTTCCCGCTCTACTTCTGGCTGCCGGCGAGCTATCACACGCCGGCCGCCGCGGTGTCGGCGGTGTTCGCGGCGCTGCTGACCAAGGTGGGCGTCTACGCCGTGGTGCGCACCTTCACGCTGATCTTCACTGTGGGCGAGAGCTACACGAACGCCCTCATCCTCGTGATCGCCGTGCTGACGATGCTGACCGGCGTGCTGGGCGCGATCGCGCAGACCGAGGTGCGGCGCGTGTTGTCCTTCAACCTCGTCAGCGGCATCGGGGTGATCCTGGCCGGCGTGGGGCTGGACACCCAGGCGGGGCTGACGGGCGCGCTGGTCTACACGCTGCATCACATCGTGGTCATGGCGGCGCTCTTCATGGCCGCCGGCGTGATCGAGCGCGCAACCGGCACCGGCAACCTGAACCGGCTCGGCAGCCTGTACCTGGAGCGGCCGTGGCTGGCGGTGATCTTCTTCGTCGCGGCGATGTCGCTTGCCGGGGTGCCGCCGCTGTCGGGCTTCTGGCCCAAGGTGCTGCTCGTGCAGGCAAGTTTGGATGCGGATGCCTTCATCATCGCCGCGGCCGTGCTCGTGACCGGGCTTCTGACGCTGTATTCCATGGCGAAGGTCTGGGCGCTCGGCTTCTGGCGCAACCGCCCGGCGCCGGGCGAGGCCCCGGGACCCGTCTCCGGGGGCGGGCAGGTGGCGATGTCCGCCGTCCCGTTGGCTGTGATGGCGCTGCTGACTGTCCTGATCGGGCTGTGGGCGCAGCCCGTGGTCGGCGTGGCGCAGCGATCGGCGGGGGAGCTCATGGCGCCATCCGACTACATCGGCGCCGTCCTGGGGCAGGCGACGTGACCGGGCGCGGGAGGCGAGACATGGACAGCCGGATCGAACAGCCGCCCCTGCGCAGGCAGCCCGTCAACCTGTTTGTCCTGCACGCAATCCTGACCCTGGCGTGGGTGCTGGTGACCGGCACGCTGAGCGGGCTGAACCTCGTGATCGGCTATGTCCTGGCGGGCATTGCGCTGTGGATTCCGCGCGGGCTGTGGGGGGACACCTTGTACTTCGCGCGCTTCCGGCGCGTGCTGTCGCTGGCCGGGACCTTCATCTACGAACTGGTGGTCTCTGCGATCCAGGTTCTGCAGCTCGTTTACACGCCGCGCCTGCAATTCCAGTCGGGAATCATCGCCGTGCCGCTGGATGCGCGTGACGATCTGGAGATCATGGTCTTCGCCAACCTGATCTCGCTGACGCCCGGCACCTTGAGCATGGACGTCTCGGACGACCGCGAGACGCTTTACGTCCACTCCATGGCCATCGAAGATCCCGAAGCGGACAAGCACGACCTCAAACGCACCTTCGAGGACCGGATCCGCGAGGCGTTCGAATGAGCCCATTCTTCGGCAGCAACGGCTTTCTGGGCATCGCGGTCGCGATCTCCCTGGTCCTCGTGGTCGCGGCCCTGTTGCTGACCCTGGTCCGTCTCGTGCGTGGACCGAGCCTGGCGGACCGCGTCGTGGCGCTGGACATGCTGGCGATCCTGGCCATCGGCTTCATCGCGCTGCGCGTCCTGGCCACCGGCGAGACGCTTTATCTCGAAATCGCCATCGCCTTGGGACTGGTGGCATTCCTGGCGACCGTCTTCTTCGCGCGCCTGATCGAGCGGCGCGGCGGTGAGCTGGACCACGGCTACGACAGCCTCGGTGGCCGCGACGGAGGGCGCGAGGGATGAGCCTGATCGCGGAGATCCTGGCCGGGTTGGCCGCGATGACCGGCGCGGTTTTCGTCTTCAGTGCCGCGCTGGGCCTCGTGCGCATGCCCGACGTCTACCTGCGCATGCACGCGGCGACGAAGGCGGGAACGCTCGGCTCCGGCCTCGTGCTCGTGGGCGTCGCCGTCTGGTCCGGCGAACCGGGGGTGGTCCTGCGCGCGCTGGCCGCCATCCTCTTCCTGATCATGACGGCGCCGGTGGCCGCGCACCTGCTCGGCCGGGCCGCGTACATTTCCGGCGTACCGCTGTGGCGCGGCACCTCGATCGACGAGCTGCGCGGCCGATATCAAGGGTCGGAGCACCGGCTGCGCTCGCGGCCGCGCGACAACGACGACGCGTGAGCGGGCCGGGCGCTGGGCCAGGCCGAAGGTTGCAGCTGAGGGAAAACGCGAGGGACGGTGAGCGCGCCGCAGTTCATCGCCAGCGAGATTTACCGGCATTCCAGCTACGGCCGGAAGCACCCGCTGGCCATTCCGCGCGTATCGAGCTGCCTCGACCTGTGCCGCAGCCTCGGCTGGCTGCCGGATGCGGTCTATCACGACAGTCCGCGGGCCACGCCTGCCGAACTGGCCCGCTTCCACGATCCCGCCTACATCGCTGCCGTGCAGGCGGCGGAACGTACGCAACAGGTCTCGGACGCCGTGAAGATGCGCCATCACCTGGGCGCGCGTGGCAACCCCGTTTTTCCCGAGATCTTCCGGCGGCCCGCCACTGCCTGCGGCGGATCGTTGCATGCCGCGTCGCTGCTGCTGGCCGGTGTGCGATGCGTCTACAGCCCGGCCGGCGGCACACACCACGGGAGGCCCGACCGGGCAAGCGGCTTCTGTTATTTCAACGATCCCGTTTTGGCGCTGCAGGCGCTGTTGGACGGCGGGCTGACGCAGATCGTCTACCTGGACATCGACGCGCATCACGGCGACGGCGTCCAGGATGCGTTCGCCGAGGACGACCGTGTGCTCACGGTTTCTGTCCACGAGGTCGGGCGCTGGCCAATGACGCGGAACAGCCGCGATCCCGCCGCCAGCGGCGGTCCTGCCGACCGGGCCGGCGGCATGGCGCGGAACATCCCGGTCCCGGCGGGGTTTAACGACAGCGAGATGGCCTACGTGTGTGAAGCTGGACTCATTCCGTTGGTGGAATGGTTCGAGCCGGAGGCCGTGGTGGTGCAGGGCGGCAGCGACGCCGTCGCCGAGGACCCGCTGTCCGGCCTGATGCTGTCGAACACCGCGCTGTGGAGCGTGGTCGCAGCCGTGAAACGCTTGGCGCCGCGGCTGTTGTGCCTGGGTGGCGGCGGCTACAATCCGTGGTCCGTGGCACGCTGCTGGACGGGGATGTGGGCTGTGCTGAACGATCTGGAGGTGCCGCGCCGCCTGCCGCCGGAGAGCGAACGGCTGTTGCGGGGGCTGGAATGGCGCCACAGCTGGGTGCGCCGGGCGGATGCTGGCTGGTTCACCACGCTGGCGGACGCGCCGCGCCATGGGCCCGTGCGCGAGGACGTTCGTGCCGCGGTGCGGGCCGCAATGGCGCCGTGACGGGCGGGTCGGCCGTTCTTGCTGCGATGCTCAGCGTTGTTGGCGGCCTCTTGCTCGCCGTCTCGACCCCGCAACCGCTTCAGGCGCAGGGTGCGCCCAAGTTTCCGACGGACAGCCTCACCATCGTCGCGGCCCCGGACGAGCGTCACACCTTCACGGTCGAGGTTGCGCGCACCGAGGATCAGCGAGCGTGGGGGCTGATGTACCGGCGCGAGCTGGCGCGCGACCACGGGATGCTCTTCGTCTACCCGCGGGTGCGCCGCGTGGCCATGTGGATGAAGAACACCTTCATTTCGCTCGATATGCTGTTCATTGGGCCGGATGGGCGCATCCGCCGCATTCACCGCGACGCCGAGCCGGAATCGCGGGCCAGCATCCGCTCCGGCAAGCCCGTGAAGGCGGTCCTGGAAGTGCGCGCCGGAACGGCCGCTCGCCTCGGCCTCGAGCCCGGGGACCGTGTGCGGCACCCGGTTTTCGGTGGCGGCGGTTAGCGTTTGCGCGCCAGCGTCAGGCCGTCGCCGATCGGCGTCATGGCGAGGGTGACGCGGTCGTCCTCCCCGAGCTTGGCATTGAACGCGCGGATGGCTTCGGTGGCCGTATCGGTTTTGGCCGGATCGACCACCGAGCCGCCCCAGAGGGTGTTGTCCGCCAGGATCAGGCCGCCGGGACGCAGCAGCTGTAGGCAGCGCTCGTAGTAGGCTTGGTACCTTTCCTTGTCGGCATCGATGAAGGCGAGATCGTGGGCGCCGGCCTGGCCGTCGTCCAGCAGCGCGTCGAGGGTTTCCAGGGCCGGCGCGATGCGCAGCTCGACGCGGTCGTCGACGCCCGCTTGCCGCCACGCGCGCTGGCCAATCGCCGTCGCCTCGGGATCGACGTCGCAGGCCAGGATTTGCCCATCCGACGGCATCGCCAGCGCCATCCAGAGTGTCGAATAACCCGTGAACGTACCGATCTCGATGACGCTGCGCGCGCCCATCAGTTCGACAAGGAGGTGCATGACCTGACCCTGTTCGGGCGCGATCTGCATGTGCGCGTCGGACCGCGCCGCCGTCTCTTCGCGTAGCCGTGCCAGAACCTCCGTCTCGCGCGAGCCGACCCGGTGGACATACGCCGTGAGCGCGTCGTCGAGCCCGATGGAGCGCGTCGACATGCTATCCTCCGTGTGCTGTGGGAGGCAGCCTAGAAACGCGCGCGCTGAAGCCGCAAGCGCCACATCTTGCCGGGCACCGTGCCGGTTTAGTATGCACGGAGCCAGCGCGGGGCGTAGCTCAGTCTGGCAGAGCACCTGCTTTGGGAGCAGGAGGCCGCAGGTTCGAATCCTGCCGCCCCGACCAGCACATGCGCTCCACAGCACGGGAATGGCGCCGCCATGCAGGCCCGCATCTATCAGCTGCCGAAGTCCGCGACACAGTCCGGCAAGGCCCGCACCGACCACTGGGTTCTCGAGTTCGAGCCCGAGCACAAACGCGAGGTCGAGCCGCTCATGGGCTGGACGACCAGTTCCGATACGCAGACGCAGGTGCGGCTGTTTTTCCCGAGCAAGGAAGACGCGATCCGTCACTGCGAGCGCGAGGGCTACATGTACTCCGTGGAACCGGAACGCCGCCGCACGGTGAAACCCAAGTGGTACGGGGACAATTTCACCTACGGCCGTTTGGGGATGTGGACCCACTAACGCCCGCTGCGATTGTGCGCCCATAGCTCAACAGGATAGAGCGCGGGACTTCTAATCCCGGGGTTGGAGGTTCAAGTCCTCCTGGGCGCACCACCTCCGCTGGGTCATTTCAAGCGGCCTTCTTATTTGGCTTATTCGCCAAATTCGCGGTATCCGGTCGATTGGGCGCGATGGCGCTTGGTGAGGCGGAGCAGTCAACGTCGCGCGGTCAAGCCGCCACGAATCGCCACCTTGCTGGACGGCGCGCGTTTGGTTTTTTTATCGGAACAAACGAATTGCTATAGCATTTATTACACGAAAAATTTTAAATCGAATAAGTTAAAAACGCCATTCCCGTTTCTCTGTGATCCATCCCTTTGTGGGATACGGCCAATCCTGATCCCTTCCCTATATTACCGGAAGAGCGCTATGTTGATCGAATTAAGCCTAAAAAGGCGAGGAATGTCGTTCGGAAAATCCAAAAATTGCTGCCAATGAGAACAACCATATTTGCCGCACATTCTCTATGCTGCTCATCTGGGCGGTGAAGTTGGCGCGCTCGCCGGATGCGGCGACACCGTGCGGTCCAGTGGCTCCAGGTCCGCCGCCAATGGCATCGCACGTTCGCGATGCAAGCGGAGGTAACAGTGCCCGCGAGCACCCAGGGAACGGCACCGCAACTGCGCGCGGCGGTCATCAGCGCTGATCCCGACTTGGCGAAAGAGGTTGCCTTCGCCGTGGAACGCGGGCCGCAGTGTACTGCTGAAAGCTACGATGGCATTTCTGCGTTCTTCGAGCGCAGCGGCGGAAGCTACGATGTCGTGCTCGCGGATCCGGAGAGTTTGCGAAGTCTCTCCGAAGAAAAGTTCCAGTGGCTGAGCCGCGGCCACACGGTCGTTCTCATGGTTCCGGAAGCGGACATCGCGCGGGTTCCCCGGCTGATCGAGCAGGTGGACGCAATCCTCGTGCGGGACCGGCAGCTCGAGGTGGCCGGGGCGGTGATCTATCTGGCTCACCATGGCTACGCCGTGATGCCGCGCGGCGCGTCGGCCGTGCCGGTTGCCGACGCCCTGCGTCTGCGCCTGATCCATCATCTGACATCGCGCGAAATGGCGATCCTGGCGCTGCTGGGGCAGGGGGCCGACAACCGGACGATTTCTTCCATGCTCGGGATTTCAGAGGCCAGCGTGAAGGGGCATCTGCGCTCACTCTTCCGAAAGCTCCACGTTCGCAATCGGACGGAGGCTGCGATTCTCTACACACACATGGCCGACAAGGTGCCCCGGTACGAGCGTTGAGGCGTTGGGCCCGATCATGGCTGCCGCTCGTCTTCAGGCGAAACGCCGTAGTGCAGGGCCCAGATCGCTGCTTGCGTCCGGTTGCGGGCATCGATTTTGCGCATGATGCTCTTGAGATGGACTTTGACCGTGGACTCGGTGAGGTCCAGACGGTTGGCGATTTGCTTATTGGACCAACCTGCCGACAGGCATCGCAGGATGTCTTGCTCCCGATTCGATAGCCGCGCAGCGGCGGGGGTTGGCCCGGTATGGGGCCGCGGACCAGCCGTGGCCGTGTGCATCACGGACGCCAGCAACTGGGTCGGGAAGATCCGCTGACCCAGCGTGGCCAGATTGAGGCTCGGAATCAGCGCTGCCCCCGAGATCGTCTTCAGAATGCAGCCGTCGGCGCCGGCATTGAAACACGGATAGAGAAGCTCGCCTTGCCGAGCTGTGGCCAGCACAACCAGGAACGCACCGCCCGTGACCTGGCGCAACGCGCTGAAGGTCTCCGCGACATCCTCGGGAAGGGCGTTCGCATCGATCATGAGCAGCGATTTGGGATTCTGACCGTCTTTGGTGGCACGGTAAAAGGACTCCAAGTCTGAGTGTTCCCCAGCCACAAAAAACCGTGAGCCGGCGAGAATTCGCGCTGTCCCGTCCCGTGAGAGGCGGTCGGCATCGATGATATGCGTGTGTATTGTCGTTTCGATCTGGGCATCCTGCGGAAGCTGGACCATGTGCATCGTTTTTGATCCTCGCGTTGGAGCATGGTCATCTGATGCCAGTTAAGTGCCGCGGCTAACGTTGAGCCCGCACGCGTCACGCCCCTGGTGGTTTATGAGCATACTGCGGGTTCCACCAATGATACGAGCATAAAATTTGGGTAATGCGTTTTTTCCGAAAACGGGATGACGTTTTCGAGAAATGCGCTCCGTGAACGATGACCAGAATAGGTATTTTTGGGAACATCCTGTCATTCTTTGTGTTCGGACCTGTCTGGCTAAGATTAGAAGGCTCATTTGGAGCCTTCCAAACAAAAGCAGCTTCGGTGTCTCAGCCAAACGCAGCCCGGAGGTGGTATGAATGGACAGCTTTTGTCCGCATGGCGGCCTAACGACGATGGTATCGCCCCCTTTTTCGACCTGAGTGCCTTTCGTTTGGAAAGAGTTATCCGTATCAAGGTCATGCAGGCATCCCGCCATCTGCGGCGAGCCTGACGAAGGAGAGGTGCGCGATGATGACGAAGTGGTTCAAGAACTGGTTGGATCTGCTTTTCTGGTGGCTGCCGAAAACACCGGACGCGCCGGGCGAACAGCACAGCGCGCGAACGGAATCGCAAGCGCCCGGCCAGGCGCACGAGGCGGAACCCGCTGCACCCGCGACCGAGGCGGGTGATGACTTGACAGCCATCAAAGGAATCGGCCCCGCCACGCAGGAAAAGCTGCAAGCGCACGGTGTCTCGCGTTTCGCCGACCTGGCGGCGGCCGATCCCGGGCAGTTGACCGCTCAACTGCGAAAGGACCAACCGGGCATCTCCGAAAAGCGTGTCCGGGGATGGATCGACGCGGCGCGCGCTCGCACTGCCGGGGAACAAGGCCGTTAAGCGCTAATGAGCGCAGGGTGTTTGCGTGCCTGCGGACCGGTCGCGGAGTCGCGCAGCCGGGCCATGTTGTGCGGGACCGACCCGGGTAGGTGTTTCGGTCGCGAACCGGGCGTACGCGCTTATTCCGATGTGTAGCTCCGAAACACGGCGGCGTCTGCAATAATCTCCCCCCGCAATCGCGGGCCATCGGGGTGCTCTCCCGGTTCGAACCATCGCGGGAGGTTTTGGACGGCCGGGCCAACGGCCGTTCCGCCCAAGGTGAGTGCCGGCAGTCCGATGAACACAGCCTTGTTCCGGCTCCCGCTCGGGATGCCGCCGACCTGGGTGGGCCAATGACACGGGCATTCTCGCGTACACACGCTGCCGCCGACGCGTGCGGGACCTGTGCCGCGGTTGACCGGCCCCCATTTCCCGGGATGTCGGAGACGGAACGGGCCGCCCTGGACCCGAGCCGGAAGCCCGCCCGGGGGTATGGGGCAGGGGCGCTCCTCTTCAGCGAGAACGAACCCTGCACCGAGATCTTTCAGGTCCGTGAGGGATGGGCGCTGACCTCGCGACTGCTGGCCGATGGGCGGCGCCAGGTGATCGACATCTTCTTGCCCGGGGACGTACTCGGGCTTTTCCCGCACGCACGGGCCACGATGCCGTGTGCCGCGGAAGCGGTGACGCCGGTGTCCGTGTGGGTCTTCGACCACGCACGCCTCTTGACGTGCCTGACAGCGTCACCGCGCATGAGCCGCCACGCCCTCTCGCTCTTCGCCGGCCACAATGCCGCGCTGAGCGAACACCTCGTCAACATCGGCCGGCGCACGGCGATCGAGCGGGTTGCCGCGTTCCTCCTGGAGCTCTTCGACCGCTCCCAGCGCGCCGGACTGACCGATGGGCCCGTGTGCCCGTGTCCGCTGACACAAACAGACATCGGTGACGCCCTGGGCCTGAGCAATGTCCATGTCAGCCGCACGCTCACGCGCTTGCGTCAGGCGGGCATTGCCCGGGTGGCGAACGGGACGCTGCATCTCCTGGATCGCCCCCGGCTGCACGCCCTGTACAACAGCTGACCCCTTTGACCCGCGGGCGGCGCGTTTCGGGTAGGCCGCCCGCAGTACGCCGAAAGACAGGTTTCGTTTCCCTCGAAATTGGTGCATCACCGACATAACGAGGGACTGCTGACCGATATCAAAAACCACAAGCGGTCAGGAACCTGTCGACCGACCAAACACAAGACAGGGGTCCGTCTGAATGGGCGGCAAACGGGGCGCCGGTCATCCGCACGACGTCGCCGTGACAGGCGGTGCGCAACGGGGAGGTTGTCCAGATGCACGCCCAGGATGCCGACGCCGCGCCGGCCTGCCGATCGCTCACGGAGAGCGCCATTCGGGAAAGCGTGAAGCAGCGCTTCCGGGCCGCGAAGCTCCCATACTTCCGCATTAAGGAAATCGAACTCGTCGACGACCAGGTGGCTCGCGTGCATCTCGTCGGCCAGTCTGGCGCAACGGCGCTGTGGCTCACGGTGGACCGAATAACCGGACATATCCGCCAGTACCGTTAAAGGCCATCGCTGACGAATGGCGGCCGTGTCACGCGATGCCAGGGCGCCGAGAGGATCGCTGAAAAGTGCAGCCAAGACGCGCGCATAATCCATATTATGCTAAAACTTTGGTCGCTGAGGGTGGCGGATTGCACCGGCCGCAGGCGGTTTTGGTCGACGGCCGTTGCGCCGAAGAGCTATATGCGCGGCGATGCGACTGTGGCTAGGTTGACGGCCATTCGGTTCGGCACCAGGAGCAAGCCGGATGGTATCCGTTACGTCGCTGGCGATCCCTGAGATCAAAGAGGTTGTTCCACGGATTTTCGCGGATAGCCGCGGCTTCTTCTCGGAAGTGTTCAACGCCGCCAGGCTGGAAGCACACGGCATCGAGGCCGGATTCGTGCAGGAAAATCACTCGCTGTCCCGAACGGCCGGCACGGTCCGCGGGCTCCACTTCCAGATCCCACCTTACGCGCAGGCGAAACTGGTCCGCGTGGTGCGTGGCCGGCTTTTGGATGTTGCCGTCGATCTGCGGTCCGGCGCACCCACGTTCGGCCAGCACGTAAGCCATACCCTGAGCACCGACGCCTGGAATCAGCTCTTCATCCCGGAAGGCTTCGCGCACGGGTTCTGCACGCTGACCGACGATACCGAAGTCGTGTACCTCGTTACCGCCGGATACGCGCCGGAGCACGAGCGCGGCGTGCGCTGGGACGACCCGGACCTCGCGATCAATTGGCCCGTTCGCGGCGACAATGCGGTTCTGTCGGACAAGGACCGCAGCTATCCGCGTTTGCGGGATCTGCCACATTTCTTCACCTGAGCCACGGACACGGTGGTCCCGACCATGACCTCGACATCCGCCATCCTCGTCGTGGGTCGCAACGGTCAGCTCGCCCGGGAACTCGAGCGCACGGCGCGATATCGGGGGCGTGCGCTCGCCATCCTCGGCCGGGACCAGGCGGACGTGACGGACGCCACAGCAATTTCCGAAGTGGTCGCCGCCATCAATCCGAAGGTGGTGATCAACGCCGCGGCGTACACGGCCGTGGATCAGGCCGAGAGCGAGCCGACGGCCGCGTTCCGGCTCAACGACGATGGCGTGGTTCATCTCGCAAACGCGTGCCGCGACGTGAATGCTGCCTTGATCCACGTTTCCACGGACTATGTCTTCGACGGTCGGAAACGCGCACCTTACACGGAACAGGACGAAGTTTCGCCAATTAACGTCTACGGCCAAAGCAAGGCGGCCGGCGAAGCAGCGCTGCGCAGCATCCTGGCGCAGCATGTGATCCTGCGCACCTCGTGGCTGTACAGCGCGTTCGGCCACAACTTCGTGAAGACGATGCTGCGGGTCGGTGCGGAGCGCCGTGAGCTCCGAATCGTCACCGATCAATATGGGAACCCGACGGCCGCGCACGATCTCGCGGCCGCCTGCCTCGACATTGCGGACCGTCTAATGAATGGGCCGAACAACACCCTGTACGGCACGTTTCACTGCACCGGCAGCGGCTGGACGTCGTGGTACGGCTTGGCAGAACACGTCTTTGCGGTCGCGGAACGGACGCAACCCGGGCGCGCCATCCCGACGCTGGAACCCGTGACGACCGACCAATGGCCGACGGCCGCGGCGCGGCCGCAATTCGCCCGTCTCTCGTGCGACCGCCTCTCCGCCATGTACGGCATCACGGTGCCGCCATGGCAGGACAGCCTCGCCCGTGTCGTCACGGAGCTCCTCGACAGCGGCTGGTGATCCAGCCCGACTTGGCGGGATCTCGTATCAAGCGGACGGGCTGACTGCGTGATTCCGCCCGATATCGGCCCGGTTGCCGGCCCCAGTTCCGACACGATCGCCTGCAGTTTCAGCGATTTTCAACAGATGGGCGCCGTAGCCGGATTTCGCCTGCCGAGCGCCGAGGTCGCGCAATGCGTCGGCGCTGATGCGGTCAGCACGGTACGCGGCTTCCTCGACGCAGCCGATTTTTCCGCCGTCTTCCCGTTCCAGGGCCCGGATGTGCGAGGCCGCAGCCAACATCGCGTCGTGCGTGCCGGCGTCGATCCAGCTGTCCGGCGTTTCGAGCCGATGGACCGTCAGTTCCCCGCGGTCCAGATACCACGCGTTCAGGTCCGTGATTTCCAGCTCGCCGCGGCCCGACGGCGTCAGGTTCGCCGCTACCTCGCTCGCGCGAGAGTCGTAGACGTAAACGCCCGTCACGGCCCAATTCGAAGGCGCCGGATCAGGTTTTTCCACGAGTTCCAGCGGCCGACCCTGGGCATCGAGCGTGACCACCCCGTAACGTTCGGGGGACCGCACCCACGTGGCCACCACGTGGCCGCCGGGCTTGCCGGCGGCGGCGCGAAGGTGTGCCGGAAGATCGGGGTCGAGGAAGATGTTGTCCCCCAACATCACGGTCGCGCCCTCGCCGTTCAGATGCGGCCGCGCAACGATAAGGGCGTGGGCGATGCCTTTGGGTTCCGCCTGCACGGCGAAGCGGATTCTGATGCCGAGATGGCGGCCGTCGCCGAGCAGCTGCTCGAACCGCGCCTGATCCTCCGGCCGCACGACCAGTAGGATGTCGTCGATCCCGGCGGCAATGAGGGTGCTGAGCGGATAATAGATGAGCGGCTTGTCGTAGACGGGCAGCAACTGCTTGTTCACCGCAAGGGTGGCCGGATACAGCCGCGTGCCGCTCCCGCCGGCGACGATGACGCCCTTCATGCCACGCTCCCTCGATCGTTCAGCTTGCGGCCTGCCCGAGGCGTTCGCCCGCGTAGCGGTTCGTGCGGATGTCCCGCCACCAGGTTCCCTGCCCCAGGTACCAGCGCACGGTCTCGTGGAGGCCAGCGTCGAAGCCGTGTTCCGGCTGCCAGCCGAGGTCTGTCCGGATGCGCGCGGGATCCACCGCGTAGCGGAGATCGTGGCCGGGCCGGTCCACCACGAAGGTGATTTGGTTCGCGTAGCCGTGGCCGTCCGCTCGGGGTTCGAGCTCGTCCAAGCTGCTGCAGATCGCCCGAACCACGTCGAGATTGCGCAGCGGCCCCGAGGCCCCGATATTGTAGTGCGATCCGGGCTCGGCGCGCGTCGCGGCGAGCACAAGCGCGCGCACGTGGTCGTCGACGTGCAGCCAGTCCCGCCGGTTCTCGCCCGTCCCATAAACGGGTAGCGCCTCGCCGGACAGCGCCTTGGTGACCATCAGCGGGATCAGCTTTTCCGGGAACTGCCACGGTCCGTAGCAGTTCGAGCAGTTCGTGATCACGGTGGGCAGCCCGTAGGTGCGATTCCACGCCCGCACGAGGTGGTCGGCGGCTGCCTTGCTCGCGGCGTACGGGGAATTGGGCGCGTACGGCGTGTCCTCGCTCGCGAGGTACCCCGCCGGCATGGAGCCGTAGACCTCATCCGTGGACACCTGGTGGAAGCGGAACGCGGCCCGCGACGCGGCCGGCAGGTGGTGCCAGTGGGTCAACGCCACGTCCAAAAGGGTCTGAGTCCCAAGAATGTTCGTTCGCGAGAAC